>NZ_JBHVXZ010000048.1:0-70352 GCF_042881395.1 Amycolatopsis sp. NPDC058278
GATCCGTGGCCTCGACGGCCGTTTCCGGCTTCGCCCGCCGGAGGCTCAGTACGTGACCGTCACCGGCCCTCGGCCCGGGTGGGCCGGAGCGGTCACGGTCAGCGTCTTCGTCGCCGCGTCCCACTTCCACGCCGTCGACGGCGCCCAGCCGTTCCCGACCTTCACCCGGCTCGGGGCCGCCGCCACGCCGAGGAACTTCACCGTCCACTCGCACGGTGCCGCCCGGAACGAGCCCTGCGCGGGTGACACCGTCACCGTGTGCGCCCCGGAGCGCTCGCTGTAGGTGATCTTCGTCGACGACGAACGCGACGACGACACACCGTTGTCTTCATACAGCGAGAACGTCCCGGATCCACCCGGCGCCACCGTCACCGTGACCCGGTTCAGCGGGTTCTGGACGTCGTTGGCGACGTCGGCCGTCCGCGTGGCCGTGATGCCGCCCGCGCGGAGGAACACCGGCATCGTGCCCAGGTCGGACGTCACCTGCTGGGTCGTGCCGCCCGCGTAGGTCTTGCCGGTGAAGTAGTCCGTCCACTGGCCCGGCGGGAACCACACCGACGTCGTCGCCGACGTGCCCGGGGAGGTCACCGGTGCCACCAGCATGTCCGGGCCGTAGAAGTACTCGCTCTGGGCCGCCGCGTACGCGGCTGGCTCGTCCGGGTACTCCAGGTACGTCGGGCGCACCACCGGGACGCCTGTCGTGGCTGCTTCCTGCGCCAGCGTGTAGGTGGTGGGCACCAGGTTTTCCCGCAGGTTCAGGAACTTCGTCGCCGACGCCTTCGCCGCGTCGCCGTACTGCCAGGGCAGCCGGTCGCTGTGGTTGCTGTGCAGGCGGTCGATCGGCTGGAACGTCCCGAGCTGCACCCAGCGCGCGTACAGGTCGTCCGGCAGCTTGGCCGTCTGGCGCTGCTGCCCGCCGGAGGTGTAGGTTTCGCTGCCGCGCAGGCCCGTCGTGTCGTTGTGGCCGCCGATGTCGTGGCTGATCGCCGACATGCCCGTCGCGGCCGACTCCGCCGGGGTGATGCCGACCTCCATCCGCAGCGTTCCCCACGTCGAGGACGTGTCGCCGGTGAAGTGCAGCGTGCTGCGCTTGTCCGCCCACGGCCCCGTCGCCAGCCCCGTCGGGCCGCCGTAGCCGCCGGCCTGCAGCGAGCCGTACGCCCGCGAGATGACGAACCCACGGCCGGTCGCGGGCGCCGCGAGGTCGGCGTACTGCTGGTTGATCCACGCGTCCGGGGTCACGCCGGGCAGGCTCGAGCGCGAGGCGTCACAGCACCAGTCGAGCCACCAGAAGTCGTTGCCCTGCTTCATCATGCCGGCGTGCAGGTCGAGGTAGGCCTTGAGCTGGTCCGGGTCGCCCCAGTCGAAGACGTAGCAGTCGGTGCCGCAGTTCGACTTGGCCAGCTTGCCCTTCGCCGTCGCCTGGGCGCGGGCGAACTGCGGGTCCGAGCCCATGATGCTGGGGTGGATGTTGAGGTTGTTGTGCAGGCCCTGGGCCTTCGACCAGGCGAAGAAGCCGGCCGGGTCGGGGAACTTCGCGGTGTCGAACTGCCAGCCGTTCCAGGTGTCCGGCGCCTTGAAGTCGGTGTCGGTCACCAGGACGTCCAGCGGGACGCCTTCGCTGCGGAACCGGGGCAGGATCGTGTCGCGGTAGTCGGCCGCGGTGCGGTCGATGTACTCGGAGTACCAGACGCCGTAGGCCCAGCGCGGCAGCAGCTGCGGCGGCCCGGTCAGCGTCGCGAGGTCACGCAGCCCGGCCTTGTAGTCGTGGCCGAACGCGAAGAAGTAGCCGTCCTGGTAGGGGTTCCCGCCGTGCGACGGCCGCGGCGTCACGGCGCGGGTCCGCGTGTCGTACAGCGCGGAGATCGTGTCGTCGAGCAGGTACCAGCCGTCCTGGTGCAGCAGGCCTTCGGTGGTCGACGGCGCGCCGTTGTCGCCGTTGACGCCGTCGAGACCGCGCCGGTAGCCGCCGAGCGCGAGGTGCGGCGGCGGCGCGGTGCCCCCGGCCGGGGTGACGGCGACGGTGTCGACGTTGACGTGGCAGCTGGTGTCCTCGGGACAGCCGAGGACGACGTCGTTCGTGCCCGCCTTCAGGTCCACCGGCACGGACGCGCTCTTCCAGGCGTCCCAGCCGTCGGTGATCGGCAGCGTCAGCGTGCGGGTGACGCCGTTCGCGGTGACCGGCGCCGTCCGCATTTCGTGGCGGCCGTCGCCGCCGGTGCCGTTGGCGTAGCGGACGTGCAGCAGGTACGTGCCGTCGGCCGGGACGTCCGCGACGCGGTGGGTCAGCGTCGAGCCGCGGTTGAGCTCGGCGACGAACCCGCGCCCGGCGTACCCGGTGTGGTCGGCCGCCACGACGGCCGATCCCGAGCGCAACCCGGCTTCGGCCTCGCAGCTCGTCCCGGCGGGGCAGCCGCCGAACGCGCGCGCCGAGGCCGGTGGGAAGGGCGCACCGGCGGTCAGCACGGCCAGGCCGTCGAGGTTGACGTTGCCGGAATCGCCCGCGGTCCGCTCGAGGCGGACGCTGTGGTGACCGGCGGCCAGGGTGACCGGGACCGAGGCCAGTGCCCAGGCGTTCCAGTCGGCCGTCGCGGGCAGCGTGAGCTTCTGCGCCGCGCCGCCGTCGACCGAGACGCTCAGGGTGCGCGAGACGTGCTGGCCGTCGCCGCCCTGGCCGTTGGCGTAGCGCGCGGTCACCGAATAGGTCCCCGCGGTGGGCGCGAGGACGTCCGCCGTCACCGAGTTCCCGGTGCTTTCGAAGCCGGCGAGGAAGCCTTCGCCGGTGTAACCGGAGTGGTCGGTCGCGACGCCGAGCCCGTCGGTGGTGAGGTCTTCGGCCTCGCACCGTGCGCCGGCCGCGCAGGTCAGGTGGTGCCAGGGGGCCGCGAGCACCGGGGTCGCGCCCGCGGTCGTGCGGACCTCGAGGTTGCCGCCGTCGAACGGGCCGGAGTTCAGCCGGTAGGTCAGCGTCGTCGCGCTCGTCTTGATCGTGAGGACGCCGCCGGCGACGGTGCTGGTGTACGGCGTCGGCGTGAAGGCACCACGGCCGACGGCGTTGAAGGTGGCGGCGTCGGTGAAGCGGCCGTCGCCCGCGTACTCGGTGCGGATCAAGGTCGGGGACAGCACCTGGAAGCGGGCGTTCCCGGCGGTGACGGTCTGGCGCGCGGGCCCGGCCACGGCGGGCGTCGCGACGGCCACCGCCGCGACGGCGCTCCCGGCGACGGCGAGCGCGCAGGCCCGCCGGATGGTTCTCGCTGTTCTGGTCCGCACGGCGGAACTCCGTTCCGGTGAAGGGGACTCGGCGGCGTTACAACGTTGGAAATCTGAGCACAGGAAATCGGCCGATGTCCAGACCATTGCGCGGAACTTGTCCCGGACAGATCAGCGGCCGGTCACGCCGTCGATCTGCTCCCGCAGGATGTCGGCGTGTCCCGCGTGGCGAGCGGTCTCGCTCGTCATGTGCGCGAGCACCCACCGCAGGGTGTGGGTCTTGCCGTCGATCGGCACCGCCAAGGGCGTGTCCGGGTCACCGGCGGCCCGGATCGCCGCGTCGCTCGCCTCGATCGCCGCGCGGTAGCCGGCCAGGACTTCGGGGGCGGTGAGCCCCTCCGGGACGTCCATTCCCCCATCGCCGGGATTCGGGCCACCGGCGACGTGGTGGCCGAACCAGACCCGCTCGGCGAAGGTCAGGTGGTGGACGAGTCCGAGCAGCGTGGTGCCCGAGCCGACCAGGACCCGGCGCAGCTGCTCTTCGGACAGGCCGTCGGTCTTCTTGAGCACGCACTCGCGGGCGAACGACAGGAACGCCGTCGCGGTGTCGAGCTCACCGCCGTCGTTGCGCGGCACCGGTTTCCGCTGGGTCTCGAGCATGCCTCCGAACCTAGCGCTCAGGCCGAGTCCCGGACCACCAGTTCCGGGTCGAAGATCACCGACTCCGCGCGCAGGGCGGGGTCGGCGATGCGGTCGAGCACCATCCGGGCCATCATTGCGCCCATCTCCTCGACCGGCTGGCGGACCGTCGTGAGCCGGGGGCGGCAGCTGAGCGCGACCCGGCTGTCGTCGAAGCCGACCACCGCCACGTCGTCCGGGACCCGCTTGCCGGCCTCGCGCAACACCGTCAGCGCGCCGTACGCCATCAGGTCGTTGGCCACGAAGAGCCCGTCCAGCTCGGGGTCCTCGGCGAGCAGGCGCTCCATGGCCCGTTCGCCGCCCTGTTCGGTGAAGTCGCCCTCGGCGACCGCGACGTACGCGTGACCGTGGCGGGCCATCGCGTCGCGGAACCCGGCCAGCCTGTCCTGCCCAGCCGGGGTGCCCGCCGGGCCCGCGATCGTGGCGACACGGCGGCAGCCGCGCGAGACGAGCCTGCCGGCCGCGAGCCGGGCGCCGTCCTGGTGGGCGACGTCGACGTAGCAGACCGGCGCGGGGCGGGCCGGCCGCGCGAACAACGCCGTGGGGACGCCGGCGCCGGTCAGCATGCGCGGGAGCGGGTCTTCCGCCGGGTGCAGCGAGATCAGCAGCACGCCGCTCACCTGCTCCTGGCGCAGCTTCGGCACCAGCTTCTCGCGCTCTTCGTCGCTGTCGACGAGCATCAGCAGCGGGTGCAGCCCCTCCGGGCGCAGCTGCGCGAGCACGCCTTCGACGACCCGGCCGAAGAACGGGTCGCCGAACACGCCGCCGGTGAACGCTTCGACGTGCCGCTCCGGTTCGGACACGACCAGCGCGATCCCGCCGGTGCGCCGGGTGACCAGCGAGCGGGCCGCGCGATTCGGGACGTACCCGGTGTCGGCGATGGCGCGCTCGACCGTCTCGCGCAGCTTCGGATCGACGTTGCGCACGCTGTTCACCACGCGGGACACCGTGGCGCGCGAGACCCCGGCGACCCGCGCGACGTCCTCCAGGGTGGGCGGCTGCGTCGTCACCCGTCCTTTCTAGCACGCTGTGAGAGCGCTCTCCCCGTGCTGCCGGCAACTGGGCCGCTGACAAACGTCACGGGTGGCCGGTGCGGGACGGCACTGCCCGCCGCCGGCCCGCGCGGTGAGCATTTCCGCATGACCAGAACCGAAACCGCCGGCTACCGGCCGGTGCTGCTGCTGACCGGCGCGTACACCGCGCTCTCCGTCCTCACCTTCGTCGTGATCGTCCTGTTCCGGGACCACCCCGCGATGGTGACCGACGCGGTCTGGGTGCGCGCCACCATCGTCGTCGCCAGTTCGCTGCTGACGTTCGCCTTCGCCCGCAGCGCCGCCCGGGGTTCGCGCAAGGGGCTCCTGCGGCTGCGGATCGTCTCGGCGGTGATGCTGGTGGCGATCGCCGTCATCGTCGCGTGGCCCGGGTTGTTCCCGCTGTGGCTGCGGATCGAGCAGGCCGCCTGCGGGCTGCTGCTGCTCGGGGTGACCGTGCTGGTCAACGGCCGGCGACCGCGAGGACGGTAGCGTGCCGGTGGTGGACGGGACGAGGGACGTGCAGCGCTGGGTGCGCGGCTGGCGGCTGCGGCTGCTCGACGCCGGCATGCTCGTCTACCCGGCCGTGACCGTGGCCGGAGTGCTGCAGCATTCCGCGGGCCGTGCCGCTTTCGCGGGCTGTCTGGTCGTGGCCGCGTTCGCCGTCGGCTACCTGCTCGCCGCGACCGCGGCGGCCCGCCGGGCCACGCGGCCGTTCTGGCTGCTGACCGGTGGCTGCGCCGTGCTGTTCGCCGTCGCGATCCCGTTCGCCCACGCCGACGCCTTCTTCCTCGCCGCCGTCGTCCTTTCCCTCGCCGTGCCGCGGCTCCCCCGGCGCCTCGCGATCGGGCTGGTGGCGGCGGCCGCGCTCGCCGCCGTCGCCGGGCCCTGGCCGGGCGGGCCGGGCTGGACGCAGGCGGTCGCGCTCGTGTTCACCGTGCTCGTGGTGTCCGCGTTCGCCGAGGCGATCCGGGCGAACACCGCGCTCGTCGAGGCCCGCGCCGAGGTCGCGCGGCTGGCGTCCGAGGCCGAACGGACCCGGATCGCGCGGGACCTGCACGACCTGCTCGGCCACTCGCTGACCGCGATCACGGTGAAGAGCACCCTGGCCCGGCGGCTGGTCACGGCGGAGGCCACCCGCGCGGGCGAGGAGATGGCGGCCGTCGAAACGCTGGCGCGGCAGGCGCTGGCCGACGTCCGCGCGGCCGTGTCGGGGTATCGCGAAGTCACCCTGGCCGGCGAGCTCGCCCGCGGCCGCGAACTGCTGCGCGCGTGCGGGGTCGCCGCGGACCTGCCGACGGCCGCCGACGTGGTCGGCCCGGCGCACCAGGAGCTCTTCGGGTGGGTGGTGCGGGAGGGCCTGACCAACGTGGCCCGGCACGCGCGGGCGACGCGGTGCTCGGTGACGCTCTCGGCGTCCACAGTGGAGGTCGTCGACGACGGCGTGGGCGGGGTCGCGAGCGGGGGTTCCGGGCTCGACGGGCTGCGCGAGCGCGTCCTCGCGGCCGGCGGGTGCTTTTCGGCGGGTCCCCTGGACCCGCACGGGTGGCGGCTGCGGGTGACGGTGTGACCATCCGGTTGCTGCTGGCCGACGACCAGGCGCTGGTCCGGGAGGCGTTGTGCGCGCTGCTCGCGCTCGAGGACGACTTCGAGGTGGTCGCCTCGGTGGGCCGCGGGGACGAGGTCGTCGCGGCGGCGCGCGAGCACCGCCCCGACGTCGCCCTGCTCGACATCGAAATGCCCGGCCTGGACGGCCTGGCGGCCGCGGCGGTGCTGGCCGCGCAGGTGCCGGACTGCCGGATCGTCATGCTGACGACGTTCGGGCGGGCCGGGTACCTCAGGCGCGCGATGGAGGCGGGCGCGGCCGGGTTCGTGGTGAAGGACGCCCCGGCCGACGTGCTCGCCGACGCGATCCGCCGGGTCCGCGGCGGGGAGCGGGTGGTGGACCCGGCGCTGGCGGTGGCGACACTGGCGGCGGGCGAATCGCCCCTGACGGCCCGCGAGCGCGATGTCCTCATCACGGCGCGAAGCGGGGCGACGATCGCGGAGATCGCTTCGCGGCTGTACCTGTCCGAGGGGACCGTGCGCAACTACGTGTCGGCGGCGATTGCCAAGACCGGGGCGCGCAACCGGGTGGAAGCCGTGCGGATGGCGGACGAGCGGGGCTGGCTGTAGCTCGCGGCGCAGGTGCGCGGCTAGGTTGGACCCATGCCCGAACCGATCCTGGTCTCCATCGCCGCCGCACTGGCGGCGAAGGGTGCGACCGGCCTGTACGACCTGGTCAGACGCAAGTTCGCCAAGGACCCCACGGCCGTCGCGGTGCTGGAGGCGGCGTCGGCCGCCCCGGATGACGACCGGCCGATCACGGCGCTGGCCGAGCGGCTGTACGAGGCGGAGGCGGAGGACGGGGAGTTCGCGGAGGCGTTGCGGACGGAGTGGGAGAAGCTGCCGGGCTCGCACGGGGACGTGCACAACTCCGTGACCGGGAACGTCACCGGCAAGGTCGTGCAGCTCCGGGACGTGCACGGCGACATCAACCTCTGAGCCGCGGGAGCGACCGGGACCACCGCATTCGTCGGCCACGCGGCCCGCGGTTGCCCTGGGCCGTCAGCCGAACAGCCGGGCCTCCGCCGCCGCCCAGTCCGCCGTTCCCGATGGCTCGTAACGCCGGATCTCCTGGGTCTCGCGCACCAAAGCCCGCATGGCCGCCAGATCCGGCAGGTCCTCCCCCAGCGCCCGGGCCTGGACCAGCACGTTCCCCAGCGCCGCCGCCTCGACCGGGCCCGCCAGCACCGGGACCCCGCACGCGTCCGCCGTCGACTGGCACAGCAGCTCGTTGCGGGCTCCGCCGCCCACCAGGTGGACCACGTCGACCTGACGGCCGGCAAGGCGGGCCGCGGCGTGGATCGCCCGGCGGTGGGCCAGGGCCAGGCTGTCCACGATGCAGCGGACCACCGCCGCCCGGCCGGCCGGCGGGCGCTGGCCCGTCGCGCGGCAAGCCGCCTCGAGCCGGGACGGCATGTCCCCGGGCCTCATGAACGCCGGCGCGTCGATGTCCACCACCGCCGCCAACGCGGGCGACGAAGCCGCGGCGGCCAGCAGCGCCGGGAGGTCCTCCGGGCACGACCAGGTGCGCAACGTCTCCGACAGCACCCACAGGCCCATCACGTTGCGCAGGAACCGGATGGTCCCGTCGACGCCACCCTCGTTCGTGAAGTTCGCCGCCAGCGCCGCGTCGCTCAGCTCCGGTGCCGGCAGCTCCAGACCGGCCAGCGACCACGTGCCCGACGAGATGTACGCGAAGTTCGTCCCGGGGGCCGCCGGGACCGCGACGACCGCCGACGCCGTGTCGTGCGAGCCGACCGCCACCACCGGCAGGCCGGACAGCTCGTCCGCCGTGCCCACCACCGTCCCCGGGTCGCGCAGCGGCGGCAGCAGCCGCGGTGGGATGCCGACCCGCGAAGCGAGCGAAGCCGCCCACGTCCGCGCACGGACGTCGTAGAGCTGCGTCGTCGACGCGTTCGTGCGCTCGGCGCCGATCGAGCCCGTGAGCCAGTGGTTCAGCAGGTCGGGGATGAGCAGCATCGTCGACGCCGCCTCGAGCCGGTCGCCCTCCGAAACCAGCTGGTAGAGCGTGTTGAACGGCAGCTGCTGCAGTCCCGTCACGTCGTAGAGCTCGCGCGCGGACACCTTCGCCAAGACCTGGGGAAGCACGCCTTCGGTGCGCGAGTCGCGGTAGTGGACGGGGTTGCCGAGCAGCGCGCCGCGGTCGTCCAGGAGCCCGTAGTCGACCGCCCAGGAGTCGATGCCGACGCCGTCCAGGCGCCCGGCTTCGCGGATGCCGGCCAGGGTTTCGCGGTAGAGGCCCAGGATGTCCCAGTACAGCGCCGGCCCCGCGCGGACGCCGCCGTTCGGGAAGCGCCGCACCTCCTCGACCGTCAGCAGCGACGGCCCGGCCGTGCCGGCCATCACCCGTCCGCTGGACGCGCCGAGGTCGACGGCCGCCACTCGCTTCACGGGCGGACCACCGTCAGCTCCAAGCCGAGCAGGTCCGCGACGGCCGTCAGCTCGGCGACGCGGTGGCCGGTGCCGAGCGCCCAGTGGTGCGCGATGCCGCTGGCGGACCACGCGTCGGTCCACTCCCCCGGGTCGCAGCCGAAGTCGACGCGGGAGGTGGTGTTGCCGATCCGCAGCAGCGGACCGGGCACCACGGTGCCTTCCGACGCGATGAGCGTGAACGTCCCGTCGCGGCGCTGGCCGAGCCCGCACAACGTCACCGGCCCGTGCTTGACGTCGAACTCCACCGACACGCCCCACCCGCGCTTGCCGTGGTAGACGCCGAGGCCGCGCAGGAGCGGCTTGCGGGCGCTGATCCCGAGGTGCGCCGGGCCGTCGTGGCCCATCTCGACCACGCCGTCGCGGAAGTTCAGCGCCTGCAGCTCGGTGAACGAGCCGCCGGCACCGAGGCGGTCCATGACGAGCATGGCCAGGGACGTCCGCAGCTCGTACTCGCCGACGGCCGGGATGCCGCGCGCGGTGAGCAGGGACGCGCCGAGGATGAACCCGGCGCCGACGCGTTCGTGGGTCTCCCCGTCGAGGCCGCGGTGGTAATAAGCCAGGGAGTCCAGCGAGAAGTCGTCGACGAGCCGGTCGAGCGCCACCGAAACCCGGGCGCCCCAAGCGAAGTCCTCGTCCACGACGGACTCGTCCACAGTGAACACTTCACGGGCCAGTGCGACGCGCGCGGCGGTCTCGTCGTCGCTGACCTTCTCCACGCGCACCCGCAGGTCGTCGACCTCCAGGATCTCGACGTGCCCGCCGAGCTGGGCCGACACCAGGGTCGGGTCGGTGGAGACGTCCATCATGCCCGGGTAGAGGTGCCCGAGCAGGCCGTGCCGGCCGTGCCGCAGGGCCGCCCGGACCCCGGCCGCCTTGATCCACCGCTCGATCCGCGTCCACGCGCGCGGATCCTCCAAGTACCCGGACACCGAGCGGAACTCCACGCCCAGGCGCCGGAAACTGTTGGCCATCTCCGGCAGCGGGCAGGCGCCGCAGTAGGCCAGCCACGCGCCGGTGTCGAAGGACTCGTGGTCCATCGCCTCGGTGGGCTGCAGGTTCAGCAGCAGGACCGGCGCACCCGAGCGCTGCGCGACCGGCGCCAGCATGCTGGACGTCAGGTACGTCGTGAGAAAGCCGACGATCAGGTCGCAGCCGGCCACCCGCAGCTTCTCCGCCGCGGCCGCGCCTTCCTGAGCGTCCGAGACGAACCCGGCGTCGATCACCTCGCAGTCCATGGTGGACAGCCGCTCGGTGACACGCCGGGCCGAGGCCTGCAGCTGGGGCAGCAGCGCGGGGAACTGCGGCCAGTAGGCGCCGAGCCCGCCGGACACGAGGCCGACGCGGGTGCGGCGCGGGGTGATGCGATCCATGGTCATCGGTCCTCCGTCAGCGCAGGAACGCGGCGGCCACCCCGGCGTCCACCGGCACGTGCAGGCCGGTGGTGTGGGTGAGGTCGCCGCCGGTGAGGGCGAACACCGCCGCCGCGACGTGCTCGGGCAGCACCTCGCGCTTGAGGATGGTCCGCTGGGCGTAGAACTCGCCCAGCTTCTCCTCCGGCACGCCGTAGACGGCGGCACGCTGGGCACCCCAGCCCCCGGCGAAGATGCCCGAGCCCTGGACGACGCCGTCGGGGTTGACGCCGTTGACCCGGATGCCGTGGGCGCCGAGCTCGGCCGCCAGCAGCCGCACCTGGTGGGCCTGATCGGCCTTCGCGGCACCGTAAGCGACGTTGTTCGGGCCCGCGAACACCGAGTTCTTGGAGGAGATGTAGACGATGTCCCCGCCGATGCCCTGCGCGACCATGGCCTTCGCCGCGGCCTGAGCGACGAGGAATGAGCCCTTCGCCATCACGTCGTGCTGCAGGTCCCAGTCGCGTTCGGTGGTCTCCAGCAGCGGCTTCGAGATGGACAGCCCGGCGTTGTTGACCACCAGGTCGATCCCCCCGAACGCCAGCACGGTGGCGTTCACCGCGGCCTGGACCGCCGCGGCGTCGGTGACGTCGGCGGTGACCGCCGTCCCGCCGATCTCCGCGGCGACCTCCGCGGCCGCGTCCCCGTTCAGGTCGGCGATCGCCACGCAGGCGCCTTCGGCCGCGAGCCGCTGCGCGATGGCCTTGCCGATCCCCGAACCGGCGCCGGTGACCAGGGCGATCCGCCCGGCGAGCGGCTTGGGCTTCGGCAGCCGCTGCAGCTTCGCCTCTTCCAGCGCCCAGTACTCGATCCGGAACTTTTCGCTTTCCGGGATCGGGGCGTAGGTCGAGACGGCCTCGGCGCCGCGCATGACGTTGATCGCGTTGACGTAGAACTCCCCCGCCACCCGCGCGGTCTGCTTGTCCTTGCCGAAGGAGAACATCCCGACACCGGGGACGAGCACGATCGCCGGGTCGGCGCCGCGCATCGCGGGCGAGTCGGCATCGGCGTGCCGTTCGTAGTAGCCGCGGTAGGCGTCGCGGTACTCCGCGTGCAGTTCCTTCAGCCGCGCGACGACGTCCTCCACGGGCGCGGTCGCCGGAAGGTCCACCACCAGGGGCCGGACCTTGGTGCGCAGGAAGTGGTCCGGGCACGACGTGCCCAGCGCGGCGAGCGGCTGGAGCTTCTCGCGGGAGAGGAACTCGAGCACGACGTCGCTGTCGGTGTAGTGGCCGACAACGCGCTGGTCGGTCGAAGCCAGCCCGCGGATCACCGGCGCCAGCTCCGCCGCCCGCGCCCGCCGCTCGGCGTCGGGCAGCGCCTCGAACCCGGGCACGACCGGCCCGAACGGCTCCGGAGCACCCCGGGACGCCAGGAACTCCTCGGCGGTCCGGATGATCTCCAGGGAGTTCCGCTCGCACTCTTCCGAGGTCGCGCCCCACGCGGTGATGCCGTGGCCGCCGAGGATCACCCCGATGGCCTGCGGGTTGGCCGCCTTCACCGCGGCGATGTCCAGGCCCAGCTGGAACCCGGGCCGCCGCCAGTCGACCCACGCGACGCGGTCGCCGAAGCACTCCTTGGTCAACGCCGGTCCGTCGGCTGCGGTCGCCAGCGCGATGCCCGAGTCGGGGTGCAGGTGGTCGACGTGCGGGGCTTCGACCAGGCCGTGCATCGCCGTGTCGATCGACGGCGCCGCGCCGCCGCGGCCGTGCAGGCAGTAGTCGAACGCGGCGACCATCTCGTCCTCGCGCTCGACGCCCGGGTAGACGTCGACCAGCGACCTCAGCCGGTCCAGCCGCAGCACCGCCAGTCCCGCCTCGGTCAGCGTGCCGAGGTCGCCGCCGGAACCCTTGACCCACAGCACGTCGGTGGGCGAACCGGTGACCGGGTCGGTCACCGAACCCTTGGCCGAGGTGTTGCCGCCGGCGTAGTTGGTGTTGCGCGGGTCGGCCCCGAGCGCGTTGCTGCGCGCGATGAGCTGCTCCGGCACGGTCATCCTCATGCTCCCCATCCGGCCTGCGTGCCGCCGGCGCGCTCGGCCACGATCTTCTCCTGGTACCCGCTGCGGTGGTAGGCCGCGATCGGGTCCGGGTCGAGCCCGGCTTCGGTGCGCAGCTCGGCCAGCAGCGGCCGGACGTCGGTGTTGTAGGCGTCCATCAGCACGGCGTTCGCGGCGAGCACCTCACCCGACTGCTGGGCGGCGCGCAGGGCGTCACGGTCGACCAGCAGCGCCTTCGCGGTCGCTTCCTGGACGTTCATCACCGACCGGATGATCGCCGGGATCTTCGCCTCGATGTTGTGGCACTGGTCGAGCATGAACGCGATCCCGTACGCCGGGTCCAACGCGTCCGCCCGCACGATCTCGTACATGATCCGGAACAGCTGGAACGGGTCGGCCGCCCCGACCATCAGGTCGTCGTCGGCGTAGAACCGCGAGTTGAAGTCGAACGCGCCGAGCTTCCCGGCCCGCAGCAGGAACGCCACGATGAATTCGATGTTCGTCCCGGGGGCGTGGTGGCCGGTGTCGATGCACACCGTGGCCCGCTCCCCCAGCTCGATGCAGTGGGCGTAGGACGTGCCCCAGTCCGGGACGTCGGTGGCGTAGAACGCCGGCTCGAACAGCTTGTACTCCAGCAGCATCCGCTGGTGGTCCCCGAGCCGCTCGTAGGTCTCGCGAAGCGCCGCCGCGAGCCGGTCCTGCCGGTCGCGGATGTCGTCCTGGCCGGGGTAGTTGATGCCGTCGGAGAACCACAGCTTCAGGTCGCGCGAGCCCGTCGCGTCCATGATGTCGATGGCTTCCAGGAGGTGGTCGGTCGCCTTGCGGCGGATGCCGGGATCGGGGTTGGTCACCGAGCCGAGCTTGTAGTCCTCGTCCTGGAAGACGTTGGTGTTGATCGCGCCGATCTCGACACCGAGGTCCCGCGCGTACGCGGTCAGGGCGCCGTAGTCGCCGACCTTGTCCCACGGGATGTGCAGGGCCACGCTCGGCGCGACCCCGGTGAGCTTGTGCACCATCGCGGCGTCGGCGATCTTCTCCTCCGGTGTCCGCGGGACACCGGGCTGCGGGAACACCTTGAACCGGGTGCCCGAGTTCGCGTACGCCCACGACGGCGTCTCGATGCGCTGGGCCCGCAAGGCCTGCTTCACGGCCGTCAAGTCGCCCACGGCGATCACTGTCCTTCCGCGACGGTTGGGGGTTCGAGGTGGAAGACCTCTTCGAGGAGCTGGAAGCCCTCGTCCGGCGGACCGCCGTCGAGGCCGGTGAAGAACTCCGCCATCTCCGCCTGCCAGCGCGTGTTGACCTCGGTCTTCGCCATGGCGGCCTGCGCCGCGGCGAGGTCGTCCGCCTCGACGTAGCCGATCAGGAGGCCGTCCCGGCGCAGGAAGAGCGAGTAGTTGCGCCAGCCGGTGTCGTGCAGGGCCTGCCGCATCTCCGGCCAGACGGCGCGGTGACGCTCGGCGTACTCGGCCAGCCGGTCGGGCTTGACCTGCAGGCAGAAGCAGTATCGGGGCACAGTCCGTCCTTGGTGGGACCCGGCCGGGCCGCCCGTCGCGACCCGGCCGGGAGTCTGGAAGCCGAACAGTCTCAGAAGTTGAACTTGTCGATGTTGTTCGCGTCGAACGTCGTCGGCGGGCCGAGCACGATCTCGCCGTTCTCGCCGATCGTGTAGTCGCCGAGCTTGCCCGCCTTGAACTTCTCACCCTGCTTGCCGGTGATCTGGCCCCACTTGAGGGCGACGCCGGCGTAGGCGGCGAGGTAGCCGATGTCGGCCGGGTTCCACAGCGCGAACTGCTTCACGGTGCCGTCCTTGACGAAGGCACGCATCTGGTTCGGCGTGCCCAGCCCGGTGACCGCCACCTTGCCCTTGTAGCTCGACGAGCTGACGTACCGCGCGGCGGCCGCGATGCCGACCGTGGTCGGCGCGACGATCACCTTGAGGTTGGGGAACGACTGCAGCAGGCCCTGGGCCTCCTGGAACGACTTCTGGTCGTCGTCGTTGCCGTAGGCGACCTTGTCCAGCTTCAGGCTCGCGTACTCCGGCTTCGCCAGTTCCTTTTTGAGGACCTCGATCCAGGCGTTCTGGTTGGTGGCGTTCGGCGTCGCGGACAGGACCGCGATCTCGCCCGAGCCGCCCGAGAGGTCCTTGGCCTGCTTGGCCAGCGCCTCGCCGATGCCCTGGGTGGTGGCCTGGTTGATGAAGACGTCGCGGCAGTCCTTGGCGGCGTCGGAGTCGAACGCGACGACCTTGATGCCGGCGCCGCGGGCCTGGTTGAGCGACGGGCACACCGCGTTCGGGTCGTTCGCGGCGATGCCGATGACGTCCTGCTGCTGCTGGATCAGCGTGTTGATGTAGCTGACCTGCGACGACGCGCTGGCGTCGTTCGGCCCGACCAGCTTGTACTCGCCCTTCAGCTCGCCGAGGGCCGCCTTGCCGCCGCTGACCTCGATGTCGCTGTAGGGGTTGTTGAGCTGCTTGGGCAGGAACGCCATCTTGACGCCCTCCTTCGCCGCGGCGTTCGGGTTCGCCGCGGCGGTGGACTGCTGGGCGCCGGAGCCGGCGTTGTCGTTCTTGGTCGTGCCGCTGCAGGCGGCCAGGACCAGCACCAGCCCGGCCGAGACCACACCGGTGAGCAACCGTCGGGACATCTTTGTCACCTTTCTGGGGAAACCGCGCTGGCAGCTCGATGGCGGCGCCGGAGCGCCGTTCGGGCCGAGGACACGATGTTGGGGAGCAGGACCGACACGATGAGGAGCACGCCGGTCACGATGTTGAGCGCCTCGTTCGAGACGTCCTGCAGACGCAGCGCGTTCTGCAGCGAGGCGAGCAGGACCACCCCGGCGAGCACGCCGGGCAGCGTGCCCTTGCCGCCGAAGATGGACACGCCGCCGAGCAGCACGGCGGCCACGACGGCCAGTTCGAGACCGAACCCGTTGTCGGCACGGGCGCTGGAGTACCGCAGCGTCCACAGCACCCCCGCGAGACCCGCGACCGCGCCGCTCACGACGTACAGCCAGAACTTGAGCCGCCCGGTGCGGATGCCGGCGAACCGGGCCGCCTGCTCGCCCGCGCCGGCGGCGAACACGCCGCGGCCGATCGGGGTCGCGTGCAGCACGACACCGAAGATCAGCGCGACGACGATCAGCGGGATCAGGACGTTCGGGATCGGGCCGTCGCCGATCGTCCCGGTCACCCAGCTCGTGTAGTCGCGCGGGAAGTCGGCGACCGCGCCGTCGCCCAGCACCACGAAGGCCAGGCCGCGGTAAAGGGCCAGTGTGCCGATGGTGACGGCCAGCGACGGCAGCTTCAGCACGGTGACGAAGAAGCCGTTCAGCGCGCCGAGGACCGCACCGAGCACGATGCAGAGCGGGATGATCGCCTCGATCGTCAAGCCGGCGTCCCACAGCGAGCCCATCACCGCCGACGTCAGGCCGAGCGTGCTCGCCACCGACAGGTCGATCTCGCCGGTGACGATGATGAACGTCATCGGCAGCGCGACCAGCGCGATCGGGAGCAGGTCGAGCAGCAGGAAGGTGAAGTTGCGGCTGGTGCCGAAGTTGTCCACCGCACCCGAGGCGACGATCAGGACGATGACCGTCACGAGCACGACGGCGGCGTCCCAGCTGAGCAGCCGGCCGAGCCGGTTCCCCTGGTCAGACATGGGAATCCCTCTTCTTCAAAGCCTTGGCGACCCGGACGGCGACGAGCCGGTCGGCGCCGATGGCGAGCAGGATCAGCGCGCCGACGATCGCCTGCTGCCAGAACTGGTTGATGTCGAGCACGGCCAAGGCGCTGCCGATGACGGTCAGCAGGAGCGCGCCGAGGCCCGCGCCCCAGACCGAGCCGCTGCCGCCGAACACCGCCACCCCGCCGACGACAGCCGCGGCGACGACGTTGAGCTCGTAGCCCGTCCCGGCGGCGGCGTCCACGGTGCCGAACCGGGCGGCGAACAGGACGCCGGCCAGGCCGGCGAGGGCGCCGCTGATCAGGAACGCCGCGCTCGTGTTGCGGCCGACCCGGATGCCGGCCAGCTGCGCCGCCTGCGGGCTCGACCCCATCGCGTACAGCTCACGGCCGGCGCGGTAGCTGCGCAGCACGATCCCGGCGGCGACCAGGACCAGCACCGCGATGAGGACCAGCCACGGCACGCCGAGCAGCGACGCGGTGCCGAAGTCCAGGAAGGACGCCGGCAGCTTGTCGGCGTTGATCTGCTGACCGCCGGCCCAGAAGTAGCTGACCCCGCGGTAGGCGTACAGCGTGCCGAGCGTGACGACCAGCGCGGGCACCTGGCCGAAGCGCACGAGGGCGCCGTTGAGCAGCCCGCACACCGCGCCCACGCCGAGCCCCACCAGGATCGCGACGATCACCGGCAGGCCCGGGTTGTCCTTCATCAGCGAGCCCACGGCGAACGCCGACAGGCCGAGCACCGAGCCGACCGAGAGGTCGATGTTGCGGGTGATCATCACGATGGCCTGCCCGACGGCGAGCACCGCCAGGATCGCCGTCCCCAGCAGGATGTCGCGGATGCTCTGCCCCGAAAGGAACCGGGAGTTCTGCGTCGCGGTGAAGGCGACCAGGACGATCAGGGCGAGCACGATGCCGGATTCGCGGGCCTTCAGCACGTTCGCGGGCCACGACCGTCGCGAAGGGACGGCCGGTTCCTCCGTCACGCGGGCCTCCTCGGTGACAGTCATGCGGCGGCTCCCTGCCCCATCGCGGCGAACATCACCGAGTCCTCGGTCGCCTCGGCGCGCGGGAGCTCGGCCACGATCCGGCCCTCCCGCATCACCAGCACGCGGTCGGCCATGCCCAGCACCTCCGGCAGTTCCGAGGACACCATCACGATCGCGACGCCTTCGGCGGCCAGCGAGGACATCAGCCGGTGCACCTCGGCCTTCGTGCCGACGTCGATGCCGCGCGTCGGCTCGTCGACGATCAGCACCTTCGGTGCCATCGCCAGCCACTTCGCCAGTACGACCTTCTGCTGGTTCCCGCCCGAAAGCGTGCCGACGGGGTCGCCGAGGCGGCGGTACTTGGTGCGCAGCCGCTCGGTCCAGTGCCGGGCTTCCCGGCGTTCGCTCGCCCCGGTGAGGAAGCCGAGCTTCGAGAGGGCGCGCGAGCGCGGCAGCGTCACGTTCCGCTCGATCGAGAGGTCCATGATCAGGCCCTGCTGGCGCCGGTCCTCGGGCACGAGGGCCATCCCGGCGGCCATCGCGGCCCGTGACGAGTGCGGCTTGAGCTTCTTGCCGCTCACCTTCACCACCCCGGCGTCCCGCTCGTCGACGCCGAACACGGCCTGGACGACTTCCGAGCGGCCGGAGCCGACCAGCCCGGCGAACGCGACGATCTCCCCGGCGCGCACGGAGAAGGAGATGTCGCGGAACACGCCCTCGCGGGCGAGGCCCTCGACCTCCAGCACCACCGCGCCGGGCTCGACGTCCTGCTTCGGGAACAGCGCGTCCAGGTCGCGGCCGACCATGCGCTTCACCATCTCCTCGACGGTGACGTCCTCGATGGCGTCGGTGGAGACGTGCTTCCCGTCGCGCATGATCGTCACACGCTGGCAGAGCTCGGTGATCTCCTCGAAGCGGTGGGAGATGAACATGATCGCCGCGCCTTCCTGGCGCAGCGTCCTGGCGACGGAGAACAGTCGCTCGACTTCGATCTGGGTCAGCGCGGCGGTCGGCTCGTCCATCACCAGCACGCGGGCGTCGGCGCTGAGCGCCTTGGCGATCTCGACGATCTGCTGGTCGGCGATGGACAGCCCACGGGCCGGGCGGGCGGGGTCGATCCGGACGCCGAGGCGGGC
This sequence comes from Amycolatopsis sp. NPDC058278, assembly GCF_042881395.1. Lineage (NCBI taxonomy): Bacteria > Bacillati > Actinomycetota > Actinomycetes > Pseudonocardiales > Pseudonocardiaceae > Amycolatopsis > Amycolatopsis sp. NPDC058278. Next base: position 18,218 of record NZ_JBHVXZ010000048.1, read on the forward strand.
GAAGAGCCGCTCGGCCTCGGCGCGGATCGCCGCCCGGTCGATCCGGCCGAGGCTCTTGCGCGGGTGGCGGCCCATCACGATGTTCTCCGCGACGCTCAGGTCCGGGAACAGCGTGGGCTCCTGGTAGATGACCGCGATGCCGGCGGCCTTGGCGTCGGCGGGCGAGCCGAATTCTCTCGCCTCGCCGTCCAGCAGCAGCGTGCCGTCGTCGGGTTTGTGCACGCCGGCCAGCATCTTGACGATCGTGGACTTGCCGGCGCCGTTCTCCCCGACCAGCGCGTGGGCCTCCCCGGCGTGCAGCCCGAAGCTCACACCGGCGACGGCCGCGACCGCGCCGAACGACTTCGTCACGCCGCGCACCTCCAGCAGAGGGGCCCGGCCCGGGCGTGGGCGCGTCATCGCGACCTCCGGATTGAAAGGTTTCACAAATCTGGTGCGGTGAAGCTACTATGCGGCAGAAGAAGAAGTCAATGCATCGGCGCAGCCGTGGCCAAACGGCATCTCCAGCGGGTAGTTCGTGGTGATGTTACGTTTCAACGCCCGGGGCGAGAGGGGGTCCGGATGGTGGTCAGGGAGCCGGGTGCCGAGCCGCGCGCGGCGGGCATGAAGGAGGTCGCGGCGGCCGCCGGAGTCTCCCTCGGCACGGTGTCCAACGTGCTCAACCGGCCCGACCGGGTCAGCCCGGTGACCCGGGCCAAGGTCGAAGCCGCGATGGCCGAACTCCGCTTCGTGCGCAACGAATCCGCCCGGCAGCTGCGGGCCGGGCGCAGCCGGGTGCTGGCCTACGTCATGCTCGACGGCAGCAACCCGTTCTTCACCGATGTCGCGGCCGGCATGGAAGACGCCGCGGACGCTGCCGGTGACGGCGGCCTTTCCCTCTTCCTCTGCAACAGCGCGCACCAGCCGTCGCGGGAGGCGGCCTACCTCGGGCGTCTCGAACAGCAGCGCGTCCAGGGTGTCCTCATCACGCCGGTCGACCCGGACGCCCCGCTGCTGGGCGAGATCGCCCGCCGCGGCACGCCGGTGGTCGTCGTCGACCGGACGCCGGAAGGCACCACGCACTGCTCGGTCGCCGTCGACGACGTCTACGGCGGCGAGATCGCCGTGCGGCACCTGGTCGAACAGGGCCACGAGCGGATCGCCTTCATCGGCAACCACACGACGGTCGGCCAGGTCCGCGACCGGCGGCTCGGCGCGTTGCGCGCCCTGGAAGCGGCCGGGCTCGGCCCGGACCACCTGGTCGACCTGACGACGACGGCGCTCACGGTGGCCGACGGCCGCGGCGCGGGCCAGCGGCTGGCCGGACTGCCGGCGTCGGTCCGCCCGACCGCCGCGTTCTGCGCCAACGACCTGGTCGCCCTCGGCCTGCTGCAGACGTGCGCGAACCTGCGCATGAGCGTCCCGGACGACCTGGCGATCGTGGGCTACGACGACATCGAGTTCGCCGCGGCGGCCGCGGTCCCGCTGACGTCGGTCCGCCAGCCGCGGCGGCGCCTGGGCCGCACGGCCGTCGAGCTGCTGCTGGCGGAAACGACCGAAACCGGCCACGAACACCGGAAGGTCGTGTTCACCCCGGAGCTGGTGGTCCGCGCCTCGACCCTGCGCTGAGCAACCCGCTGATCGTTTGTGACGTCTTACCGGTCACCGGCGATAAGCCGGGGGAGCCCGAGCACGGAGGTCGTGGATGGCCGACTCGCACAGCAGCCCGGGTGTGTCCCGGCGCGGGTTCCTGGCCGCCGGCGGAGCCGCGCTGCTCGGCGTCGTCGCCGGGTCGGCCGGGCACGCGACCCCCGGGCCGGAAACGCCGCGGCTGGGCGATTTCTGGCTGTTCGGGCGGTACGACGACGGCTGCACCGAGCTCGGCTTCGACGAGATCGACCTCTCGCCGGTGCAGCTGCCCCACTGCGTCACCCCGCTTTCGTGGACCGGGTGGGACCCGGCGTCCTGGCAGGACCGCTGGATCTACCGCAAGCACTTCACCGCGACGACGACCGAACGCCACACCGCCCGCTTCGACGGCGTCATGACGAACGCCGAGGTGCACCTCAACGGCCGGCTCGTCGCCACCCACGAAGGCGGCTACCTGCCCTTCGAGGTGGCGCTGCCGGACGTCGTGGCGGGCGACAACGTGCTGGCCGTGGTCGTCGACGGGCGGTGGGCGCTGGACGTGCCGCCCAATCTGCCGCGCGGCGGGGGGCCGTCGCTGATCGACTTTTACCAGCCGGCCGGGATCTACCGCGCCGCCGCGGTCGGCGCGGTGCCCCGGATCCGGCTGGCCGACGTCTTCGCGCGGCCCGTCGACGTCCTCTCCCCCGGCCGGTCGCTGCACCTGACCTGCACGCTCGACGTGCCCGTCGTGGGCGAGGTGACCGCGTCGGTGCTCCAAGCGGGTCGCGAACTCGCCCGCGGCGGCGCGCCGGTGCGCGGCACGACGGTCGAATTCGACGTCGGCGGGCTCGGCGGGGTACGGCTCTGGGACGTCGAAGATCCCGCGCTCTGCGAAGTCGTGGTGACGGTCCAGTCCGGGAAGCACGCCCTCGACCAGCGGGTGGTGCGGACCGGGTTCCGCGACGCGCGGTTCACCACCGACGGCTTCTTCCTCAACGGACGGCGGCTCAAGCTGTTCGGGCTCAACCGCCACCAGTGGTACCCGTTCGCCGGCGGCGCGCTGCCGGACCGCGTGCAGCGGCGTGACGCGGAAATCCTGCGCCGCGAGCTGAACTGCACCATGGTCCGCTGCTCGCACTACCCGCAGTCGAGCGCGTTCCTCGACGCCTGCGACGAGCTGGGCCTGCTGGTCTGGGAGGAGATCCCGGGCTGGGGCCACGTCGGGGACGACGCCTGGCAGCGGCGGAACCTGGCGGACGTCGAGGGGATGGTGGTGCGCGACCGCAACCACCCGAGCATCGTCGTCTGGGGCACGCGGGTGAACGAGGCCAACGGCACGACGGCGATGTACCAGCGGACCGGGCGGCTGGCCCGGCAGCTCGACCCGTCCCGGCCGACCAGCGGCGCGCTGGCCAGCACCACGCTCGGGCGGTTCGCCGGCAGCGACGTCGAAATCCTGGCCTACAACGACTACACCGCCCGGCGCGGGGCACCTTTCCGGCTGCGCCCGCCGCGGCCGGGGGTGCCGTACCTGGTGACCGAGACGATCGGCACGATCGCCGGGGCCCGGGCCTACCGCCGGACCGACGCCCCTGGCGTCCGGCAGCAGCAGGCGGAACTGCACGCCGAGGCCCACGACCTGGCCGCCGCCGACGACCGCTACTGCGGGCTGCTCGCCTGGTGCGCCTTCGACTACCCGTCGGGCTGGCAGCGGGCGGTCGGCGGGTCCAAGTACGCCGGGGTGTCGGACATCTTCCGGATCCCGAAGCCCGCCGCGGCCTTCTACGCCTCGCAGGCCGACCCGGCGGTCCGGGCGGTCGTGGAGCCCGGCTTCGCCTGGGACTTCACGGCCCAGCCGGCCGGGCCCGGGCCGGGGGCGACGATCTGGTCCAACTGCGACCGCCTGCTGCTGTTCCTCGACGACCGTCCGGCGGGCGAGGCCCGCAGCCGGCGCGCGGACTTCCCGCACCTGCGCTACCCGCCGTTCGCGGCCGACCTGGTCGTGCCGAAGGGGCGGCGGCCGCAGCTGCGCATCGACGGCTACGCGGGCGGGCGGCTGGTCGTCAGCCGGCGCTTCAGCGGCGACCGGGCTTCGGACGTGCTCAGCTGCGTGCCCGACGACCCGGAGCTGCTCGCGGACGGCAGCGACGCGACCCGGGTGGTGGTGGCGGCGGTGGACCGCTTCGGGACGCTCCGCGCGGGGACGGCGGGCGAGGTGCGGCTGACGCTGACCGGGCCGGGCGAGCTGATCGGGGATCCGGCACTGGACTTCGGGGCGACCGGCGGCGCGGCCGCGGTGTGGCTGCGGCCGTTCGCGGGGTCGCCGGCCACCCTGACGCTGACGGCCCGGCACGGGACGCTCGGCTCGGCCACCGCCACGGTCCGGGTGACGGCGAACGCGGCACGCTCCTGAGCCCTTGCCTTAACGCGCGTGTCGGCCCTCCAATCACGCGAGATGCCCCTCCAATCACGCGTGTCGCCCTCCGAGCACACGAGATGCCTCCCCGGTCACTCGCCGGTGAGCACCGCCGCCAGCACGGCCGCCTGGCTGATCGAGGGAGATCCGCTCGCCGTCAGCAGGGTCACCGGGCCGTCTCCGGCCAGCTCGCGCAGGCGGGTCAGGGCCGCCACGCGATCAGGCTCGCGCAGCTCCGCGCGATAGCGCTCGGCGAACTCCGCGAACCGCTCGGGGTCGTGGCCGTACCAGGTGCGCAGCTCGTCGGAGGGGGCCAGGCCGCGGTACCAGCCGTCGAGGACCACCGATGTTCGGGCGGTGCCGCGGGGCCAGAGCCGTTCGACGAGCACGCGGACGCCGTCGGCGGGCCCGGCCGGGTCGGACAGGCGCGCCACCCGGACGACCGTCGGCTGCATGCGCGCATTCTGCGTCGAGCCGGGTCGGGCCGCCACCGGAGCACAGCGTCGGTCGCTGTCCGTAATCGCCATGCGCGACAAGAGGTCAGTTCAGAATGAGTTTGCGGAGGCTGCGACGGACGTGGCGCACGGGCCGGCCGTCCCCGCAGCTACCGCACCCGGCGGCAGCTGCGCCGGGCAGCAACCGGCCCGAACGCCGGCACAAGGGCCACCACGGCGACCGTGGAGGGATCGCCGTGGTGGTCCTACCCCCAGCTCGTGCCGCGCGTGAAACAACGACAGCCGAATCCGCCGGTTTCCCGGCGGCCGAGCCGGCTGCGGACATCGTCGGGAGCGTGCCCGGCAGCCCCGCCAGGATGGCGGACCGGGCCTGCACCACGCTTGCAGTACGCTTGCACACCCGATCGGGTGAACGGAGGTGACCGGGTGGAGTTCCGCGTCCTCGGCGCCGTCGAGGCGACGGCGGACGGCGCCCCGGTCGATCTCGGCTCCCGCAAGCAGCGCCTGGTCCTCGCCGTCCTGCTCCTCGAGACGCCGCGTCCGGTCTCCCTCGAAAACCTCGTGGACCTGCTCTGGCCCGACGATCCCCCGGCCAGCGCGCGCAACACCGTCCAGGCGCTGGTCTCCCGCCTGCGCGCGGTGTTCCGCGCCGCCGGCGGGCCGGAACTCGTCACGGAGGGGCACGGGTACGTCCTGCGCGCCGACCCGGACACCGTCGACGCCCACCGCTTCACCGCGCTGGCCCGCCGGGCCCGTGCGGCCGGCGACGAGGCCGCCGTCGAACTGTTCGACGAGGCCCTCGCGCTCTGGCGGGGCGACGCCCTCGCCGGGGCCGCGTCCGGCGAAGTCGCCGAGCGGCTCCTCGCCGGGCTGAACGAAGCCCGCTGGAGCGCACTGGAAGACCGCATCGACGCGCAGCTGCGGCTCGGCCGGGGCCGCGACGTGCTCGCCGAGCTGACGACGCTGGTCGCCGCGCACCCGTTCCGGCAGCGGTTCGTCGGCCAGTTCATGCTCGCCCTGCACCGCGAGGGCCGCACCGACGCCGCCCTCGCCGCCTTCCGCGGCCTGCGCGCCCGGCTCGCCACCGAGCTCGGGCTCGACCCCTCGCCGGAACTGACCCGCCTGGAAGCCGCGATCCTCGCCGCCGACCCGGCTCTCGACCCCGCGCCGGAGCCGCCACCCGAGCCGGTCCGCCCGGCCCAGCTGCCCCACGACGTGCGCGGCTTCACCGGCCGTGCCGCCGAGCTGGCCCGGCTCGACGAGCCGGCGGGCCCCGGTCCCGGGGCGGACATCCGCGTGGTCACCGGCATCGCCGGCGTCGGCAAGACCGCGCTCGCCGTCCGCTGGGCGCACCGCGTCCGCGACCGGTTCGGTGACGGCCAGCTCTACCTCGACCTGCGCGGGTTCGACCCGGACCACGAGCCGCTCACCCCGGCCGTCGCGGCCGCGCAGCTGCTGCGGGCGCTGGGCACCGACCCGCGCGCGATCCCGCCGGACCCGGACGGCCGCACCGCGCTGTGGCGCTCCCTGCTGGCCGACCGGCAGGTGCTCGTCCTGCTCGACAACGCCCGCGACAGCGCCCAGGTGACGCCGCTGCTGCCGCCGTCGGGCACGGTGCTGGTCACCAGCCGCCAGCGGCTGGGCGACCTCATCGCCCGCACCGGCGCGCGGGCGGTGCCGCTGTCCGTGTTGCCCGCCGAGGATTCCCGGCAGCTGCTGGAAACCGTGCTCGGGCCGCCCGCGGTCGCCGCCGAGCCGGCCGCGGCGGCGGAGCTGGCCCGGCTGTGCGGGCACCTGCCGCTGGCGCTGCGGCTGGCCGCGGCGAACCTCGGCGCGGGCGAGGTGTCCGGCATCGCGGAGCTGACGCGGGAACTCGCCGGCGGCGATCCCCTCGCCGGGCTGAGCGTCGACGGCGCCGAAGAAAGCGCCGTCACGACGGCGTTCTCCGTGTCGTACCGGGCCCTGCCCGCCGAGCACCGCCTGCTGTTCCGGCGGCTCGCGCTGGTGCCGGGCCAGACGTTCACCGCGCCGGTGGCCGCGCGGCTCGCCGCGGTCGCCGACGGCCGCGCGGGCCAGCAGCTCAAGGCCCTCGCCGCGGCCAACCTCGTCGAACGGCACCTGCCCGGCCGCTACCGCTTCCACGACCTGCTGCGCAGCTACGCCGGCGGCCGGGTCGCGGCGGACGACACCACCGACGACGGGGCCGCGGCCCGACGCCGGCTGTTCGACCACTACCTCGCGACGGCCGACGCGGCGGGCCGGCTGCTGATCCCGCACTTCCTCCGGCTGCCCCGGCCCGAACCGGAACAGGTCTTCGACGGCACCGACGACGCGCTGGCCTGGCTGGACACGGAGTGGCCGAACCTCGCGGCCGCCGTCGAGTACGCGGCGGCGCACGGCCCGCACGAGTACGCGTGGCACCTGGCCGACGCCCTGCGGGCGTTCTTCCACCACCGCGGCCACCACACGGAGTGGATCGACACGGCCACGACGGCGCTCGCCGCCGCCCAGTCCGACGGCGATCGGCAGGCGCAGGCGGCGATGCGGCTGTCCATCGCGCTCGCCGGGGTCAACAGCGGCCGCTACACCGAAGCCCGCGCCCACCTGACGACGGTCCTGAACGACGGGCTGGCGGCGGAGTGGCCCACCGGGCGCGCCGCGGCACTCAACAACCTGAGCGCCGTGCACCAGCGCCTCGGCGACGCGCACGAGGCGATCGCGTGCGGCCTCGAGGCGCTGCGGCTGTGCGAAGAGACCGGCATGGCGGCCATCACGATGGCGCTGGCCAACCTCGGGTTCGCCTGCGGCCAGGTTGGCGACTTCGACGCCGCGCTCGGCCACTTCGGCCGCGCGCTGGAGATCGCCGAACGCGACGGCGCGCGGTTCAGCGTGGCCGTGCTGCTGGTCGACCTCGGGCACGTCCACCGCGACCTCGGGAACCCCGTCGCGGCCGAGTTCTACGAACGGGCCCTGACCGCCAACCGGGAACTCGGCTACCAGTACGGCGAAGCGGCGGCGCTGTCCGGCCGCGCGGTCATGGAGGCCCGGGCGGGCGACGCCACCCGGGCCCTCACCGACGCGGCCGACGCGGTGGAACTGACCCGCCGCATCGGTGACCGCGGCACCGAGGCGTCGGCGCTGGCCGCGCTCGGCGAAGTCTGCCTCCGGCTGGACCGCGCGGCCGATTCCGTCGCCCCGCTGACAACGGCACTGGACATCGCCCGCGAGACCAGCTTCACGTGGTGCGAAGCCGCGGCGCTGACCGGTCTCGCCGAAGCCGCGCTCGCCGTGGGCGACGCCGAAGTAGCGCGCACCCACGGCGAAGCGGCGGTCAAGCTCGCCACCCAGGCGGGCTACCGGCCCCTCGAAGTCCGGGCGGCCCGCACCCTGGCGAGCTGAGCGTCAGCAGGTGGCCGGCGCCGAGCACTTGGCGCGGGCCAGGATGGTGCTGAAGTTGTCCTGGTAGGCCGCGCTGATCGCGGCGTTCTCGACCTTGATCAGGATTTCGTCGTTGTCGCGCAGGGCCGCGCCGGAGATGTTGTGTGACCCGGTGAAGACGAGCGCGCGGCCGGCCTTCTCGCTGTAGTTGCCCGTGTAGAGCATGTACTTCGAGTGCACGGTGATCTCACGGTCGTTCGCGGTCGTGGTGAACCGCTTGAGCGTCACGTTCGCCTTGCCCTTGAGGGCGGCCAGCGCCGCGGTGCCCATGTCGTCGTAGACGATCCGGACCTTGCAGCCCAGCTTCGCGATGCGGACCAGCTCCGTGACGACCGGGGTGCGCGAGTCGGCGATGTTGGCCTGCACGACGTTGAGCGAGCAGCCCGCTTCGTACTTGGTGATGTACTTCAGCAGCTGCGCCCACGTGTCGGTGGCGAACTCCTCCGAGGCGCCGCCCTGGGAGTCGGCGCGCGGCGAGAGGTAGCTGGTGACCATGGTGGTCAGCGTCTTGTGGTAGCCGGCGTCGTCGAAGTAGTCGTTGTTCTTCTTCTGCGCCAGCATCTTCTGCATGTGCCCGAGGTAGAAGCCGTACAGGTCGGGGTCGCCGTGGGTGAGCAGGGCGTTGTTGAACATGTTGCCCTGCACCGTGGTCAGGTTGTACGAGCCGATGACGACGACGTCCTTCTTGCCCTCGGTCTCGGAGAACATCCACAGCTTGTCGTGGTTGATCGAGTGCGGGCTGCCGTCGTGGGCGATGCACCCGGTGTTGTCGCCGCCGGTGCCGCAGAAGACCAGCTGGGTCAGCCCGGCGGACTTGAGGATCGGCATCGCGGTGTTGGCGGGGTCGTCGTCCGCGGCGCCGTCGAGCGCGATCCGCACCTTGACGCCACGGGCCTGCGCCGCCTTGATCGCCTCGGCGAGCGCGGGCCGGGTCCAGCTGAAGAGCGAGATGTGGATCTCCGCCCCGGCCGGGGTGCCGTTCGTCAGCTGGACCAGCCGCGTTTCGATCGAGTGGTCGCGGTCGCCGTTCTCGGGCGGGTTGTTGAAGATCGCTTCCATGCCGGTGGCGTCGGCGGCCACCGGCGCCGAAGCGGCGTGCGCGACGCCGCTGCCGGCCAGCGCGAGCAGCGCGCCGACGGCCACGGTGAACGCCTTGAACTTGGGGGCCATGTCGTCCTCCCTGTCGGAAGGACCCAAGCTCGCAAGGCGGTGTACAAGATCCGTACACCCGGACGTTGCCGCGCATACACGACGAAAGGGGCGTCCGGACGGGGAGGAACCCGACTCTTGGCGGGTTCCGCCCATCCGGACCGCAGAGGACGCTTCTCCTGGCTCCCACGGGCGGAGCCGGGAAAGGACGACCTCCATGAGATCGAGGGTGCTTCCTGCTGCGCTCGGCGTGGCCATCGGCCTGCTGGGCACCGTCGCCGTCGCCACGCCGGCCGAGGCCGCCGCGGTCTGCGGTGACCAGCTCGTCGGCAACGGCGGGTTCGAGAGCGGCACCACGCCGTGGACCCAGACCACCGGCGTCATCTCCGCCGCCACCACGGCGGAACCCGCGCACGGCGGGACGATGGTCGCCTGGCTGGACGGCACCGGCAGCACGCACACCGACACCCTGTCCCAGTCGCTGACGTTGCCCGCCGGCTGCGCGTCGGCGACCCTTTCGTGGTGGTCGCACATCGACACCAAGGAGACGACGACCAGCACGAAGTACGACAAGCTGGTGGTCCAGGCGGGCACCGACACCCTGGCGAGCTACTCGAACCTCGACAAGAACACCGGCTACGTCCAGCGCACCGTGGACGTCTCCCGCTACCTCGGCCAGACCGTGACGCTGAAGATCACCGGCACCGAGGATTCCAGCCTGGCCACCAACTTCGTCCTCGACGACTTCACGCTGACCACGACCGGGACGAGCAACCCGCAGTCGCCGGTCGTCACTTCGCCGGGCAACCAGAGCGGCGCCGTCGGCCAGGCCGCGTCCCTGCAGATCCAGGCGAGCGACCCGCAGGGCGACGCGCTCACCTACAGCGCGGCCGGCCTGCCCGCGGGCCTGACGATCGGCGCGAGCACGGGCAAGATCACCGGCACCGCGACGACCGCCGGGACTTCATCGGTGACCGTGACGGCGGCGGACCCGGCCGGCAACAGCGGCAGCACCACGTTCACGTGGACGATCTCGGCCGCCCCCGCCGACTCGACGCGCACGCCGGTCAACCCCGCCTACACGGTGAACCTCACGTCGAACACCGCGGGCGACACCTGGACCGGGCACCAGAGCGTCGGCTTCACCAACGGCTCGGCGACCGCGCTGCCCGAGGTGTACCTGCGGCTCTGGGACAACTACCACGGCAGCTGCCCGAGCACGCCGATCACCGTCACGAACGTCACCGGCGGCACGGCGTCCGCGCTGAGCGTGAACTGCACGGCCATGAAGATCACCCTGCCCACGCCCCTGGCGCAGGGCCAGTCCGCGACGATCGGGTTCGACCTGAAGATCGTCGTGCCCAGCGGAGCCGACCGGTTCGGCCACGACGGCGCGTACAACATGATCGGCAACGCGCTGCCGGTGCTCGCCGTCCGCGACGGCGCGGGCTGGCACCTCGACCCGTACACGAACAACGGCGAGTCGTTCTACACGGTGATCAGCGACTTCGACGTCACGCTCGTGCACCCGGCGTCGCTGCTGACCCCGGCCACCGGCACCTCGACCGAGACGACCAGCGGCACCACGACCACCACGCACGCCGTGGCGGCCAAGGTGCGGGACTTCGCGTGGGCCGCCGGGCCGTTCGCGAAGATCACGACCACGTCCGGCAAGGGCGTGCGCGTCAACGTCTACTCGGTCAGCGGGATCTCCACCAGCAGCGCCGGCCAGATGCTGAGCCTGGCCGCCGACTCCATCGACGTCCACTCGGGACGCTTCGGCGACTACCCGTACGGTGAAGTGGACGTGGTGCTGGACAACAACTTCTGGTTCGGCGGTATGGAGTACCCGGGCTTCGTGCTGGACCTCGTCTCCACCACGGCGCTCCCCCACGAGCTGGCGCACCAGTGGTTCTACGGGATCGTCGGTGACGACGAGTACAACTCGCCGTGGCTCGACGAGAGCTTCACCGACTACGCCACCGACCTCTACCGCGGGATCACCGGCAGCGGCTGCGGCATCACGTGGCAGTCGAGCGCGGAGAAGCTGACCGACTCGATGGCCTACTGGGACGCGCATTCGTCCCGGTACTCCACGGTGGTCTACAACTACGGGAAGTGCACCCTGCACGACCTGCGGCGGCTGATCGGCGACACGGCGATGGCGAACCTGCTGAAGTCCTACGCCCAGTCGCACTGGTACGGCGTGTCGACCACGGCGGAGTTCAAGGCCGCGGCGCAGGCGGCGGCCGGATCGACCGACCTGACGTCGTTCTGGGCTTCGCACCGCGTCGAGAGCTGAAAACCGGTTGGAGTTCCCCGTCCGCGTCCGCCACTGTGGGGACGTGGACGGGGAACGGCTTTTCTGTGACGTCGGCTTGGCCGAGCGCATCGAACGCGCGGAGGCGCGGTTCGTCGCGGCGTGCAGTGACGCGGCGCGAGCCCGGACGGGCGGCACCGGCGGGTTCGCGCGCCCGCTCGCCGGGGGCGTCGCCAGCTTCGCCGAGGCGGACTCGCCGTTCAACAAGGTCGCGGGCCTCGGTTTCGCCGGCCTGCCCGAAGACCTCGACCAGGTGGAAGCGGCTTTCGCCGAGCTGGGCGCGCCGGTGCAGGTCGAGCTGTGCCACCTGGCCGATCCCTCCGTCGGGACGTTCTTGACCGCGCGCGGCTACCGGCTGGAGTCGTACGAGAACGTGCTCGGCCGGCGCCTCGGCGGCCCGGTGGAAGCCGCCGACGGCGAGGTCCGGCCGTGCCGGGAGGACGAGCTGGAAACCTGGCTGGCCGCCATCGCCGGCGCCTCCATGGTCACCGACACCGAAGGCCTGCCTTCGCACGAAGACTTCACCCCCGGGATCATCGTGAACGCGCTGCGGGACATGGCCGGGGTCCGGCGGTACACCGCGGAGCGGAACGGCGAGTTCGCCGGCGGCGCGAGCTTCCGGGTCACCGACGGGATCGCGCAGTTCGCCGGCGCCGCGACCGTGCCCGCCCATCGCCGCCGCGGTGTCCAGACGGCCCTGCTGCGCACCCGGCTCGCCGCGGCCACCGCGGCGGGGTGCGACGTCGCCATCGTCACGACGCTGCCGGGGTCGAAGTCGCAGCAGAACGCCCAGCGGCAGGGCTTCGACCTGCTCTACGCCCGGGCGATCCTGGTGAAGGGCACCTCGGCGACGAGCTCTTCCGGCGCCGACAGCCGCCAGGATTCGTAGAGGAGCTCGGCGAGTTCGTCGGCGTCGATGCCGTCGAGGTACACGACCACCCAGCCGAAGCCGCCGGCGGTGAACTGCACCTCGAACACGTCCGGCCGTTCCGAAACCAGTGCCAGCTGCTCGGACACGGTTTGCTTGAGGCCGACGGTCCGCGTCCGCGGCCAGAAGTAGCCGAACCGCTTGCCGCGCACGCTGAAGGACGCGTAGTCGCGCGCCTCCGAGCGCTGGACCTCCGCCAGCCGGCCGAGCAGCTGTTCGAGTTCCCGGACCTGGACCGTCACCGTCGTCCCCCTGTTCTCCGGCGCCCACCGTAGCGCGCCGGTACGGTGCGGAACATGACCGAGTCCGGAGACCGCCGCGAGGTGGTGGTCAAGCGGGGTCACGCGCCCGGCGCGACGGCGGCCGAAGCGGCGGGCCTGCGCTGGCTGGCGGCGGCGGGCACAGTCCCGATCCCCGCCGTGCACAGCCACGACCGGGACCGGCTGGTGATCGACCGCGTCCCCGCCGGTCGCCCGTCGGCCGCCGCGGCGGAACGCTTCGGCCGCGGGCTGGCCGGACTGCACACCGCGGGCGCCCCGGCGTTCGGTGCACCGCCGCCGGACGGACCGGCGGCGGCGTGGATCGGGCGGGCGCCGATGGCCAACGTGCCGGCGGACGACTGGGCGTCCTGGTACGCGGCCGACCGCGTGCTGCCCTACGTCCGGCTGGCGGTGGACGCGGGAACGTTCGGCCCGTCCGAAGCGGCGTTGTTCGAGCGGGCCTGTACCCGGATCCCGGCTTCAGCCGAGCCGCCGGCGCGACTGCACGGCGACCTCTGGAACGGCAACGTCCTGTGGGACGGGCACGAGGTGTGGCTGATCGACCCGGCCGCCCACGGCGGGCACCGCGAGACGGACCTGGCCATGCTGCACCTGTTCGGCTGCCCGCACCTCGAGCGCGTCATCGCCGCCTACGACGAGGCGACGCCGCTCGCGGACGGCTGGCGCGACCGGATCGGGCTGCACCAGCTGTTCCCGCTGCTGGTGCACACCGTCCTGTTCGGACAGTCCTACGCCGGCCGTGCGCTGGCGGCGGCCCGCTCGTTCTAGCAGTGGTCGAGCATGCCGGCGAGGGCGTTCTTCTCCGGCACGGTGATCGTCAGGCCGTAGTCGTGCTTCACGACGATCCAGTCCGTGGCGTAGACGCACCAGTACGACACCAGCGGCGGCTTCCACGCGTCCGGCGCCTTGTCGCTCTTCTGTTCGTTGAGGTTGTCGGTGACCGCCTTCAGCTGTGGGCGGACGAGGTCGTTCGCGAACTGCTCGCGCCGCTCCCGCGTCCAGCTCTTGGCGCCGCTGACCCAGGCCTGCCCGAGCGGCACCATGTGGTCGATGTCCAAATCGGACGCCTTGTGCCAGGTCTCGCCGTCGTACGGGCTGACCCAGGTGCCCGACTTCGCCGCGCACTGCGCGTCGGTCTGGACGTCCTGGCCGTCGCGCTTGAGCACCTGCTCGCGGACGTCGCAGTTCGCGTCGACCTTGTCCCAGTGCGGGAACTCGTCGCGGCTGTAACCGTCCATGGTGCCGCGCACGGCGATCTGCAGCGCCGCGAGCTCGTTGCGCGCCTCGGTGGGCGCGATCCGCGGGGCGGCGACCGTGCCGGGCGCCTGCGTCACGGGCCCGGCCCCGGACGCCAGCTCGTCGGCGAGCTTGCACCCGGAGAGTGAGGAACCGGCGAGGACGGCGAGAAGGACAAGCGCTCGGGTGCGCGGCATCGTGAACCCCTTTCACATCTACCGGGAGGTGCCCAGCGGACGCATCGGGGAAACGGTGCAGATGGCGTAGCTGACGCGAAAAGATCGTGGCAGCTCAGGAGCCGTGAAAGACCTGGTTGACGAAGACGGCGGCCACCACCCCGGCGGCGACGAGCAGGGTGAGCACGAAGAGCAGGGCCCAGGGGACCTGCCGGATCGGCCGCTGCCGCGGGAAAACGTGCCCCCGCCCCGGCGGACTCCACGGCACGGGATCGTCCTCGACCGCCACCGCAGGCAGCGGTGGCGGTTCCGGGAGCACCGGGATGACGGCAGGCAGTTCCGGCAGCCGGTCGAGCAGCGGAAGCCGCGCCGGGAACCCGTCGGCGAGGAGGGCCGCCCGGGGCGGGGCGAGGTGCGCGAGGGAAAGGGCGTAGCAGGCGTCGAGGACGTCATCGGCCGACCAGACGGTCCGCCACCGGTTGTGCTGGGCGATGATCCGCCGCAGGCCACGGCGATCGGCGAGCACAACGGCGACTCCGGGCACCGGCTGCGGGTCGGGCCAGTGCAGCGCCGGTGGGTGGTCGGGACGGCTCGCTTCGGCCGTGGCCCGCCCGTCCCCTGGTTCACCCGGCCGCGGGCTTGGCTGGGGTGCGGGCGCACGCCGGGCCACGTCGGGCTCGCTCGGCTGCGCGACCGCCACGGGCCGGCTCCCGGACGAGCCCTCCGCCGGCCCGGGTTCGTGCGTACGCGGGACCGGCTCCGGGTCGCTTGCGGGTGGAACTGACCCAGGCCTCAGGGAGCCATCCGCCGAGCCGGCCACCGCCGGCGCGCTCACGAGCGGAACCGGAACCGACCCAGCCCTCTCCGCCCCACCCTCCGAGCCGGCCACCGCCGGCGCGCTCACGAGCGGAACCGGAACCGACCCAGCCCTCTCCGCCTCAGCCGCCGACCCGGCCACTTCCGGCCCAGTCGGCCGCGGGACCGGAACCACCCCAGCCCTCTCCGAGCCAGCCGCCCGCCCGGCCACCGCCCGCCCGCTCGCCTGCGGAACCGCCACCGACACCGGACTACTCTGCGCCGTCCCGTTTCGTGGTTCCGCCGGCGGGACCACCGCGATCAGGCCCGTCACGTGCCGCCCGCCTTCGTGGCCGGCGAGCGCACCCCTCGCCGCCGCCACTGCTGCGCCCGTTCGGTCTCCGGGGCCCGGCCACTCCGCCGGGCCCGGCTCGTGGGCCGCGATCACCACCACTCCGCACCTCGTGAACACCAGCGCGTCCACGAAACGAGGACCGAGGCGGGTCGGCAGTGTGATGCCCGCCAGCGCCAGTCCCGTCAGGTGCTCCGGGCCCGGCCCCCACGATCGCAGCAACGCCACCAAATGCTCCGCCGCCGGCGGGAGCGGCCGGTCTTCACCGGTTCGCTGGAGGGCCACGAGCACGCCGGTCACACCTCCCACGCCGGAACCGCGAGCAGTCCCTCGACGGTAGGAGAAAAACCGGCCACCACCCCAGCAGCCGAACGAGTGGTCGATCACCACCGTGCGTAGTGGCGCCGGGCTACGGCCGCGGGGTGTTGCGCAGGTTGGCCCGCGCCAGGTCGACCATCTTGCCGACGCCGCCGTTCAGCACCGTCTTCGTCGCCCCCAACGCGAACCCGCGCACCATCTCGCCGGTGATCCGCGGCGGGATCGACAGCGCGTTCGGGTCGGTCACCACCTCCACCACCGCCGGGCCGGGGTGGGCGAACGCCTTCTCCAGTGCGCCGCGCACGTCGTCCGGGTCCTCGACGCGCTCGGAAAACACGCCGCAGGCCGCCGCGATCGCCGCGAAGTTCACCGGGGCGTGGTCGGTGCCGAAGTCCGGGAGGCCGTCGACCAGCATCTCCAGCTTCACCATGCCCAGCGTGGCGTTGTTGAACACCACCACCTTCACCGGGACGTCGTACGCCGGCAGCGTCAGCAGGTCGCCCATCAGCATCGCGAGCCCGCCGTCGCCCGACAGCGACACGACCTGCCGGCCCGGCTGGGACAGCTGGGCGCCGATCGCGTGCGGCAGCGCGTTCGCCATGCTGCCGTGGCGGAACGAACCCAGCACGCGGCGGCGGCCGTTCGGCGTCAGGTACCGCGCGGCCCAGACGTTGCCCATGCCCGTGTCGACGGTGAACACCGCGTCGTCGGCGGCGACCTCGTCGAGCACCGAAGCCACGTACTCCGGGTGGATCGGCCGGCGGTGCTCGATCTTCGTCGTGTACGCACCGACGACCTTCTCCAGCTTCCGCACGTGCTCACGCAGCATCCGGTCGAGGAACGCGCGGTCGGTGCGGGGCCGCAGCAGCGGGAGCAGCGCGCGCAGCGTCTCCTTGACGTCGCCGTGCACGGCCAGGTCCAGCGGCGTGCGCCGGCCGAGGCGCGAGGCGTCGTGGTCGAGCTGGATCGTCCGGGCCTGCGGGAGGAAGTTGTCGTACGGGAAGTCCGTGCCCAGCAGCACGATCCGGTCGGCCTCGTGCATCGCGTCGTAGCAGGCGCCGTAGCCGAGCAGCCCGCTCATGCCGACGTCGAACGGGTTGTCGTACTGGATCCACTCCTTGCCGCCGAGGGAGTGCCCGACCGGTGCGGCGAGCTGCTCCGCCAGCGCCATGACCTCGTCGTGCGCGCCGCGCACGCCCGCGCCGGCGAACAGCATCACCTTCTCACCGGAGTTCAGCAGGTCGGCCAGTTCCCGGACGGTCTCCGGAGAAGGCACCGCGGGCGACGGCGTCACCAGCGGGAGGCGCTCGGTGAGCGGGCCGGTGGCCTTGCGGTCGGCCAGGTCGCCCGGGATGGTCAGCACCGCGACGCCGCCCTTGCCGACGGCGGCCTGCGTGGCGATCCGGAGCAGCCGCGGCAACTGGGCCGGGTCCGCCACCACCTCGCTGAAGTGGCTGCACTCGGCGAAGAGCCGGTCCGGGTGGGTCTCCTGGAAGAACCCGGTGCCGATCTGGTTCGACGGGATGTGCGACGCGATCGCCAGCACCGGTGCGCCCGAACGGTGGGCGTCGAACAGGCCGTTGATCAGGTGCAGGTTGCCCGGCCCGCAGCTGCCCGCGCAGACGGCGAGCTTGCCGGTCACCTGCGCCTCGGCCGCCGCGGCGAAGGCGGCGGTTTCCTCGTGGCGGACGTGGACCCACTCGATGCCGTCGGTGCGGCGGACCGCGTCGACGATCGGGTTCAGGCTGTCCCCGACAATGCCGTAGATGCGCTCGACCCCCGCGTCGCGCAGGGTCCTGACCAGTTGTTCCGCCACGGTAGCCATACCTCCAGCGTGGCCCCGGATGATCGATGCGTCCAATGCCTGATTGGCTGAACTTCCATACACTGGGGACATGGACGTCCAGACGCTGCGGCTCTTCCGGGAGGTCGCGGCCGGCGCCACCGTCACGGAGACCGCCGCGCGGGCGCACCTCACCCAGCCCGCGCTGTCCCGGGCCCTCCGGCGGCTCGAGCACGAAGCCGGGGCGGACCTCTTCCGCCGGTCGGGGCGAGTGCTGCGGCTGACGCCGGCCGGGCACGCCTTCAAGCGGCACGTCGACCTCGTGCTCGATCAGCTCGACCAGGGCCTGCGCGAGGTCGGCGAGATCGTCGCGCCGGACACCGGGGTCGTCCCGCTGGCGTTCCTGCACACGTTCGGCACCTGGCTCGTCCCCGCGGTGCTGAGCGGCTTCCTGCGCGAGCACCCCGGCACCCGGTTCGAACTGCGGCAGCACGGCGAGGCCGGGCTCGAGGCGGAGCTGCTCGACGGCACCGCGGACCTCGTCATCACCAGCGGCGACCCCGGGCACCTCCAGCTGCACTGGTCCCGGCTGCTCGTCGAGCCGCTGCGGCTGGCCGTGCCGCCGCACCACCGGCTCGCCGGGCGCCGGCGGGTCCGCCTCGCCGACGTCGCGGACGAGACGTTCATCCTGCTGCGGACCGGTTACGCCCTGCGGGAGACGACCGAGCAGCTGTGCGCCGAAGCCGGATTCGCCCCGCGCATCGGGTTCGAAGGCGACGAAGTCGAGACACTGCGCGGGCTCGTCACCGCCGGGCTCGGCGTGTCCGTGCTTCCGTTGCCGCACACGGCGGCGTTCCCGGCACCGCACCTGGAACTGACCGATGTGGACGCTGCGCGCGACATCGGGCTCGCCTGGGCCGCCGGGCGGAACCTCCCGCCGCCCAGCGAAACCTTCCGCCGGCACGTCCTCGCCACCGTGCCCGCGCAATTCGACAGTCCACAAGGGACGCTGTGAGAAGTGCCGTACGGGCCCGCGAAATCGCCGCCGGTGTGCGAGGGTGGAGGCATGGTCGCCGCGCTGAGATCCTTCCTGCTGTCCTGGACCTCCGTCACCCCGGTGCTCGGCGTGCTCGTGCTGGCCCTCGCCTGGGGCCGCGACCTCGGCCCGGTCTTCGTGGCCGTCGTCGCCATCGCGCTGGGGGCGACCGTGCTGGCCGCGGTGCACCACGCGGAGGTCGTCGCCCACCGCGTCGGGGAACCGTTCGGCTCGCTGGTGCTCGCGGTGGCGGTCACCGTCATCGAGGTCGCGCTGATCGTCACGATGATGGTGTCCGGCGGTCCGGAGGCCGGTTCGCTCGCGCGGGACACGGTCTTCGCCGCCGTCATGATCACGACCAACGGCATCGTCGGCATCTCGCTGCTGGTCGGCGCCCGCCGCTACGGCTCGACGCTGTTCAACTCCGAAGGCAGCGGCGCCGCGCTGGCGACGGTCGCGACGCTGGCCACGCTGAGCCTGGTGCTCCCGGCGTTCACCGCCAGCACACCCGGGCCGGCGTTCTCCCCCACGCAGCTGACGTTCGCGGCTTTGGCGTCCCTGGTGCTGTACGGGACGTTCGTGCTGACGCAGACGGTGCGCCACCGCGACTTCTTCCTCCCGGTGGCGGCCGACGGCGCGGTCAAGGAGGACGACCACGCCGACCCGCCGTCGAACCGGGCGGCGCTGGGCAGCCTGGCGCTGCTGCTGGTGGCGCTGGTCGCGGTGGTCGGGCTGGCGAAGGTGGAGTCGCCGGCGATCGAAGCCGGGGTGCGCGCCGCCGGGTTCCCCCAGTCGTTCGTCGGCGTGGTGATCGCGCTGCTCGTTTTGCTGCCGGAGACGCTCGCGGCCACGCGCGCGGCCCAGCGCGACCGGATGCAGATCAGCCTCAACCTCGCGTACGGCTCGGCGATCGCCAGCATCGGCCTGACGATCCCGGCGATCGCGCTGGCGTCGGTGTGGCTGCCGGGCCAGCTGCTGCTCGGCCTGGGCTCGACGCAGATCGTCCTGCTCGCGCTGACGGTGGTGGTGAGCGTCCTGACGGTGGTCCCCGGCCGGGCGACCCGCCTCCAGGGCGGCGTGCACCTGGTGCTGCTGGCGGGCTTCCTGGTCTTGGCGATCAATCCCTGACCCCGCCGCGCTCATGGAGCTGGCGTCGCTGCAGGAGTTCGTGGGTCCATGTCGTGTGGCGCCGGCGTAGTTCGGACGCGGTGAGGTCCGGGCGGCCGAGGTCGCGGTAGTTGGGGACCCAGTCTTCGACGGTTTCGTGCGACCGGGCGAGTGTCCACAGGTCCCACAGGTGCGGGTCGCGGACCGTGGTCCCGCCGGCTTCTTCGTAAGCGTGGAGGAACACGTCGGCCAGGTTTCGGCCGTAGAGCAGGTAGAGGTCGAAGCGACACCAGCCGAGGTCGTAACCGGCCGGTCCGCGGGCCGCTCCTTCCCAGTCGATGACGCCGATGAGCGTGCCGTTGCGCCAGATCACGTTGCCCGATTGGTA
Organism: Amycolatopsis sp. NPDC058278; assembly: GCF_042881395.1. Taxonomy (NCBI): domain Bacteria; kingdom Bacillati; phylum Actinomycetota; class Actinomycetes; order Pseudonocardiales; family Pseudonocardiaceae; genus Amycolatopsis; species Amycolatopsis sp. NPDC058278. Next base: position 38,004 of record NZ_JBHVXZ010000048.1, read on the forward strand.
GTCGCCGTGCGTCAGCACCAGAGGTGCGGCTCGGCGGTGCCGGGCAGCCGGCTGATCAACACCCACGACGGAGTCTTGCCGTCCTCGTCACCACGGGCGAGAAGGCGTGGGGCGAGACCGCCCAAGGTGTCGATCGCGGTGAGGGCCCGTTCCTCGTCGGCGGCCGCCGGGTCGCCGGCGGGGAACACGCGAAGGATCATTTCGCGCCGGGGAGCGGCGGTCCGGATCAAGCAGGTTGTCGCGTGAGAACCGCCGGCGAGTGGCCGAACGGCGTCGAGGGTTGCCGAAGGTCCGGCCAGCCTGGTCGCCGTGGCCAGTGCCGCGGGCGGCGCGGCGGACGTCGGGGCATCTCGGCTCAACCCCTGACCCGCGCCGCCGCGCGCAGTGAATGACTCATTCACGCGTTCGGGCCGGCTCGGACACCGTGAGGACCTCGATGCCGACCACGCAGGTGTCGTCGTCCGTGTCCGCCGTGCTGTAGGTCAGCAAGGTGTCCAGCTGGTGCTCGAGGCCGCCGTCGTGGCCGTCGACCAGGGTCACCAGGCGGGACACCGAATCCTGGACCGGGCGGTCGCGGCGCTCGATCAGGCCGTCGGTGTAGATCAGCAGGATGTCGCCCTCGGCGAGCTGCAGCTCGTCCTCCTCGTACGTCACGTCGCGGACCGCGCCGAGGAGGGAGCCGCGGATCAGGGGCAACGTCGTCGCCGTGCCGTCGCGGTGGCGGACGATCGGGGGCAGGTGCCCGGCCCGCGCCCAGCGCAGCTTCCGGTGCGCCGGGTCGTAGACCGCCGCGACCGCCGTGGCCGTGACGTGGTCGGTCAGGTGGTAGGCCACCAGGTTCAGCCACGTCAGCAGCTGGGCGGGCCCGGCGCCGGTCGCCGCGAGGCCACGCAGGGCGTTGCGCAGGCTCACCATCCCGGTCGCCGCGTCGATGCCGTGCCCGGCGACGTCGCCGACGCACAGCAGCACCTCGCCGGTCGGCAACGCGACCGCGTCGTACCAGTCGCCGCCGACCAGGTGCTCCTTCTCCGCCGGCCGGTAGCGGACCGCCGCGCGCAGGCCCGGCATGTCGATCGGGCCCTTGGCCGGCGGCATGATCGCGTGCTGCAGCTGCAACGCGAGCCGGTTGCGCTCGATCGCCTCCTGCTCGGTCTCGGCCAGCCTGTCCCGCGTCGCGGCCAGCGCCACCTCGGTCCAGTGCTGCGACGAGACGTCCTGGTAGGCGCCGCGGACCGCGACCAGCTCACCGCGGGCGTCGACGACCGGCTCGGCGACCACCCGGATGTGCCGGGCGACGCCGTCGGAGCGCTGCAGCCGGAACGCCGTCGACGACGGCCGCTTGTGGTGCAGCACCGCACGCAGGAACCGGCCGATCGCCTGCGCGTCGTCCGGGTGCGCGTGCGTGGCCAGCTCGTGCAGCGACAGCGGCGTCGCGTTCGGCGGCAGGCCGTACAGCGAGAACAGCTCGGTGTTCCAGGTGATCACGCCGGTGACGACGTTCTCCTCGAAGCCGCCGATGCGCCCGAGCCGCTGCGCGTGCTGCAGCAGCACCGCGAGCTTCGCCGCGTCGTCCTGGATGCGCAGGATCAGCAGCACGTTCCCGGCGAAGCGCGTCACGCTGACGTCGGTGAGCACGGTCAGCGGCACCTGGTCGACCAGGGTGGTGATCGCCATGCTGTCGGCCCGGAACGGCTCGCCGGTGGCGTAGACGCGCTGGATCTTGTCGAGCAGCCCGCTTTCCTCGGCCGCCAGCGGGTACGCCTCCAGCAGCCGCGTGCCGACGATCCGGCTGCGCGGGCGGCCGCCCGGGTCGGCGAACCGGACGTTCGCGTGGTGGATGCGGAAGTCGCTGAGCCGGTTGCCGCCGTCGACGCACGGCGACAGCAGCACCGCCGGATCGTGCAGGCCGTCGATGAAGTCGACCAGTTCGCCGAGGAAGTCGCCGGAGCCGCCGGCGGCCACCGGCGCGACCACGCCGTCCCAGGTGTCGAGGGTGTGCGCGCACAGCTCGGCCAAGGCCTCCAGCTGCCGTCGCTGGCGTCCGGGCTCCGGGGGCAGCGGCTCCGGCCAGCACATTTCGACGACGCCGATGATCCGCCCGCCGGTGCCGGTGGGCACCGTGACCCGGCCGCCGCCGGACAGCGTGTGCTGCCCGATCGAGGGCAGCCCACCACCCGCGAGCGTGGGGAACCAGACGGTGTCGCGCTCGAGCAGCGCGCTGCGGGCGGGGGTCGCCACGCCGGGCGGGACGTAACACCAGCGCGCCGCTTCCTCGGCGGAGAACCCGGCCGAACCGGCCAGCGTCAGCGACCCGTCCGGCCCGGCGAGCCACACCGCGACGGCGGTCGCGCCGAGCGGCCGCAGCGCGTGCTCCAGAATGGACTCCGCGACGCGCTGGGTGTCCCCCGCCGCGAGCACGCCGCTCTCGGCGGTCCGCAGCCGCACCGCGACGGACTCTTCGCCCTCGGCCCGGGCCAGGAACTCCTGCGTCACCTCGGTGATGCGGTCCTCGGCCGCCTCGCCGACGACGTCCGCGGCGAACTCCAGCGGCGTCATCCCGGAGCGCTCGGCCAGCGACTCGAGTTGCTTCGCCGCGTCCGACGGCGTGCAGTGCAGGCGCTCCATCAGCACGCCCTTGGCCAGCTCGATCAGCCCGCGGCCGTCCGCGACGGCGTGCGCGTGGTCGACCTCGCCGCGCAGGCGGGCGACGGTGTCGGCGAGCCGGGCGAGGTTGGCCGACACCTCCGCCGGCGAGGGCAGCACGGGCACGCCCTGGTCTTCGGCGGGCAACCGCTCGTCCCCGATCACGCCGTCACGTGCCGCTTGATGCGGGCGACCAGGTCGTCCGCATCGACCGGTTTGGTGACGTAGTCGGTCGCGCCCGAGGCGAGGCTCTTCTCCCGGTCGCCCGGCATCGCCTTGGCCGTCACCGCGACGATCGGGATCCCGGCGTGCTCGGGCATCGCCCGGATCTTCGCCGTCGCGGTGTAGCCGTCCATCTCCGGCATCATCACGTCCATCAGGATCACGTCGATGCCGGGGTGCGACGCGACCGTCTCGACGCCCTTGCGGCCGTCCTCGGCGTGCAGCACGTGCATGCCGTGCAGTTCCAGGATCCCGGTCAGCGCGTAGACGTTGCGCGGGTCGTCGTCGACGATCAGCACCGTCCGGCCGGCCAGCGTGGTGTCGACGTCGGCCGGGCGCACCGGCGCGGCCGGTTCGTCCGGGCGGACCAGCGGCAGCACCGCACCGGGCTCCTCGGCCGACAGGTGCAGCGCGATCCGCTCGCGCAGCTCGTCCAGCCCGGACAGCACCTCCAGCGACGGCACGTCCGCGCGGGACTGCACGAGCTGTTCGAGTTCGCCGTCGAGCCGGCGGCTGTTGTGCGCGAGCACCGGCACCAGCCGCAGCGCGCTGTCGCCCTGCATCGCGTCGAGGAAGGTGAACGCGGTCCGGTCCGGCAGGTCCAGGTCGAGCACCACGCAGTGGTAGGCGTCGGTGGCGAGCGCGGCGGCCGCCTCCTGCGTGCCGACCGCCGTCACGACTTCCACGTCCGCGGGCGAGAGGCCGATGTCCCGGCTGTCGGCCAGGTCCGACGCCGCGCTTTCGGCGACGAGCGTCAGCAGCCCGTGCTGACGTTCCTCGACGACCAGAAGCCGCCGGTGGGCCCGCGGCCCGGACGCCGGGACGAAGGCGCCGGAATCGGTCGTCGCGACCTCGGTGCCGGGGTGCTCCCCCGCGGGCAGCTGCGCGAAGTCCGGCCGGGCCACCGGCAGCGCGAAGACGAACGTGCTGCCCTCGCCCAGTGTGCTTTCGGCGGTGATGACGCCGCCGAGCAGCTGCGCGATCTCGCGGCTGATCGACAGGCCGAGCCCGGTGCCGCCGTACTTGCGGCTGGTCGTGCCGTCGGCCTGCTGGAACGCGCCGAAGATCGATTCGAGCTGGTGCTCGGCGATCCCGATGCCGGTGTCGGTGACCCGGAAGGCGACCGCGGGCCCGTGCACCCGCAGCGGCCGGGGCAGCCGGTCGGAGTCCACCGGCTCGATGTGCAGCTCGATCCCGCCGATCTCGGTGAACTTGACCGCGTTGGACAGCAGGTTGCGCAGCACCTGCCGCAGCCGGGAGTCGTCGGTGAGCAGCTCGGTGGGCGAGCCGGGGGCGACGGTGATCCGGAAGTCCAGGTTGCGCTGCGAGGTCATCGGCCGGAAGGTCGCCTCGACGTAGTCGATGAGCTGGCGCAGCGACACCTGCTCCGGGGTGACGTCCATCTTCCCGGCCTCGACCTTCGACAGGTCGAGGATGTCGTTGATCAGCTGCAGCAGGTCCGAACCCGCGGAGTGGATGATGCCCGCGTACTCGACCTGCTTGGCGGTGAGGTTGCGGGTCGGGTTCTGCGCGAGCAGCTGCGCGAGGATGAGCAGGCTGTTGAGCGGGGTGCGCAGCTCGTGGCTCATGTTGGCCAGGAACTCGGACTTGTACTTCGACGCCAGCGTCAGCTGCTGGGCGCGGGCCTCCAGCTCCTGGCGGGCCTGCTCGATCTCCAGGTTTTTCGTCTCGATGTCGCGGTTCTGCGTGACCAGCAGCGCCGCCTTCTCCTCCAGCTCGGCGTTGGAGGACTGGAGTTCCTCCTGCCGCGCCTGCAGTTCCTCCGAGCGGGCCTGCAGTTCCGCGGTCAGCCGCTGCGACTCGCCGAGCAGCTCGTCGGTGCGGGCGTTGGCGACGATGTTGTTGACGTTGACGCCGATCTGCTCCATCAGGAGCTCGAGGAACGCCCGGTGCACCGGCGTGAAGCCGTGCACCGACGCCAGCTCGATCACGCCGAGCACCTGGTCCTCGACCACGATCGGCAGCACGATCAGGCTGGCCGGCGTGGTGCTGCCGAGGCCGGAGGAGATGGTGGCGTAGCCGGGCGGCACGTCGTCGACGGCGATCGCGCGGCGGCTGCGGGCGGCCTGGCCGACCAGCGACTGACCGACGCGGAACCGGGCCGCCGGGCCATCCCCGTCATCCGGGTGGCCGTACGCGCCCACCAACCGCAGTTCCGGGACCTCGGCGGTGTCGTCGGCCAGGTAGAAGGCCCCGTACTGGGCGTTGACCAGCGGGACGAGCTCGTCCATCACCGCGGCCGCGACGACGGCGAGGTCGCGGCGGCCCTGCATCAGCCCGGTGATCGTGGCCAGGTTGGACTTGAGCCAGTCCTGCTCCTGGTTCGCCCGCGTGGTCTCGCGCAGCGACTCCACCATCGAGTTGATGTTGTCCTTCAGCTCGGCGACCTCACCGGAGGCGTCGACGGTGATCGAGCGGGTCAGGTCGCCCTCGGCGACCGCGCTGGTGACCTCGGCGATCGCGCGGACCTGGCGGGTGAGGTTCCCGGCCAGCTCGTTGACGTTCTCCGTCAGCCGCTTCCACGTGCCCGACACGCCTTCGACCTCGGCCTGGCCGCCGAGGCGGCCCTCGCTGCCGACCTCGCGCGCGACCCGGGTGACCTCCGCGGCGAACGCCGAGAGCTGGTCGACCATCGTGTTGATCGTGGTCTTGAGCTCGAGGATCTCGCCGCGGGCGTCGACGTCGATCTTGCGGGTCAGGTCGCCCTGCGCGACGGCGGTGGTCACCTGGGCGATGTTGCGGACCTGGCCGGTGAGGTTGTTCGCCATCGAGTTGACGTTGTCGGTGAGGTCCTTCCACGTGCCGGCGACGTTCGGGACCCGGGCCTGGCCGCCCAGCATGCCCTCGGTGCCCACCTCGCGGGCCACGCGGGTGACCTCGTCCGCGAACGCCGACAGCGTGTCGACCATTGTGTTGATGACGTCGGCCAGCGCCGCGACCTCGCCCTTGGCCTCCACGGTGATCTTGCCCGACAGGTCGCCGCGGGCGACGGCCGTGGCGACCTGCGCGATCGAGCGGACCTGGCCGGTGAGGTTGGACGCCATGACGTTGACGTTGTCGGTGAGGTTCTTCCAGGTCCCGGACACGCCGCGGACGGTGGCCTGGCCGCCGAGGTTGCCCTCGGTGCCCACCTCACGCGCCACCCGGGTGACCTCGTCCGCGAACGCGGACAGCTGATCCACCATCGTGTTGATGGTGTCCTTCAGCTCGAGGATCTCGCCGCGGGCGTCGACGCGGATCTTCTGGGACAGGTCGCCGCGGGCGACCGCGGTGGTGACCTGGGCGATCGAGCGGACCTGCGCGGTGAGGTTGTCGGCCATGACGTTGACCGACTCGGTGAGGTCGTGCCAGGTGCCCGAGACGCCCTTGACGTCGGCCTGGCCACCCAGCCGGCCCTCGGTGCCCACCTCCCGCGCGACGCGGGTGACCTCGTCCGCGAAGGACGACAGCTGGTCGACCATTGTGTTGATCGTGTTCTTCAGTTCGAGGATTTCGCCGCGGGCGTCGACGGTGATCTTCTGCGAGAGATCGCCCTTCGCGACCGCCGTCGTCACCTGGGCGATGTTGCGGACCTGGTCGGTCAGGTTGCCCGCCATGAAGTTCACCGAATCGGTGAGGTCCCGCCAGACGCCGCCGACGCCGGGTACCTGGGCCTGGCCGCCGAGGCGGCCTTCGCTGCCCACCTCGCGGGCGACGCGGGTGACCTCGTCGGCGAACGACGACAGCTGGTCCACCATCGTGTTGACGGTGTCCTTCAGCTCGAGGATCTCACCGCGGGCGTCGACGTCGATCTTCTGCGACAGGTCGCCCTTCGCGACCGCGGTCGCCACCTGGGCGATGTCACGGACCTGGGTGGTCAGGTTGCCGGCCATGGCGTTCACCGAGTCGGTGAGGTCCTTCCAGGTGCCGGACACGCCGGGGACCTTCGCCTGCCCGCCCAGCTGCCCCTCGCTGCCGACCTCCCGCGCGACGCGGGTGACTTCGGAGGTGAACAGCGAGAGCTGGTCGGCCATGCCGTTGAACACCGTGGCGATCTCGCCGAGCAGGCCGTCGGCCCCGCCCGGCAGCCGGATGCCGAAGTCGCCGTCGCGGACGGCGGTCAGGCCGGCCAGGAGGCGGCGCAGCTCCTGCTCCCCGGCCTCGCCCACGCCCGAGGCGTCCGCCCCTGGGCGCACACCGTCGACCATTGCCCCGCTCATCCGTCACCCGTTTCTTCGTTCGCCGGCGCCCACGGCGCCGTCCGCTGTGCACACCGGATGGCTCAGCATAGTGCAGCTGCACTAAGCTGATGGGCAACGGTTGAGCAACCAGCCGCGCCCGTGTTCACGCGCGCTTCCCAGGCGGTGCTCGAAGCCTTTCCTTCTCTCCCAGGCCATCCGGCCGCATTGACCCGTTCGGCTGAACGCCGTTCCGTAGTTCGGCGGCACGCGTCCCGGCGCTGCTGCCGAGCTTCGCCGCGCCCGGATTCATCGTCCGGTATGGACACTCCACTGTGGAGTCGCGGACACGCGCCTCACAGCCAGTCCTTCTTCTTGAACAACGCGTACAACCCCACCGAAAGCACCAGCAAGACGATCGTCGAGGCCCAGAACCCGCTCGGCTCGCCATTGCCCGGGTACGGCACGTTCTGGCCGTAGAACCCGGTCACCGCGGTGGGCACCGCGATCACCGCGGCCCAGCCGGTGACCTTCTTCATGATCAGGTTCAGCCGGTTGCCCTGCAGGTTCAGCTGGGTCTCCCGGACCGTCGCGATCAGCTCCCGCAGCGCTTCGGTCTGCTCGGCCGCCTGGCGGGCGTGGTCGTGGACGTCCTCGAAGTACGGGCGGGTCAGCTCGTCGGCCAGCCGCAGGTCCGGCCGCATCAGGGAGCTGATCACCTCGCGCATCGGCAGCACCACGCGACGGAGCGCGGTGAGGCTCTTGCGCAGCCGGAACGAGCGGCGCTGCAGTTCCGAAGAGTCCGGGCGGTCGGCGAAGACCAGGTCCTCCAGGGCTTCGACCTCGTCGTCGAGCGCCTGCACGGCTTCGTACTGCCCGTCGACGACGTGGTCGAGCAGCCCGTGCAGCAGGAAGGACACGCCGGACTTCGCCAGTTCCGCTCCCTGGTCCCAGCGCCGCACGACCGGCTCGATGTCGAAGCCGTCGTCCTTGCGCACGGTCACCAGCGCCCGCGGGGTGACGAACGCGCCGAGCTCGGCGGTGGCGACCCGGCCGGTGCCGGCGTCGAACCGCACCGCGTAAGCGGACAAAAAGGCGTGGCCGTCGTAGCGGTCGAGCTTGGGCCGCTGGTGTTCGGAAACCGCGTCCTCGACGGCGAGCCGGTGCAGGCCGAGTTCTTCGGCGAGCCGGGCCAGATCCGCTTCGGTCGGCGCGCAGAGGTCGACCCACACCGCGGTGCCCGGCTCGGCCAGGAACTCCGACACGTCCTCGACGGGGAAGTCTTCCTTCTGCAGCACGCCGTCGCGGTACACCCGGGTTCTGGTCATCCTTCACGGTTACCCGGCGCGGTGACGGCTCACACGAGGCCGCGACCGGCAAGGCCTTCCCCTGCGGCACGAATCATATATTATTTGCGATATGGTTCTCGAGCGGCCCGGCAAGATCATCGCGCTCCACCTCAACTACCGCTCCCGCGCCGCCCAGCGCGGCCGGGTGCCGGAGCAGCCGTCGTACTTCCTCAAGCCGCCGACGTCCGTCGCGGTGAGCGGCGCCGTGCTCGAGCGGCCGGCGGGCACCGAGCTGCTGGGCTTCGAAGGCGAGATCGCGCTGGTCATCGGCCGCACCGCCCGCCGCGTCGCCCCCGAAGACGGCTGGGCGCACGTCGGAGGCGTCACCGCGGCCAACGACTTCGGCGTCCACGACCTCCGCTACGCCGACAAGGGCAGTAACCTGCGATCCAAGGGCGGCGACGGCTTCACCCCGCTCGGCCCGGCGGTCCTGCCGGCCGCCGGCCTCGATCCGACCGCCCTGCGCCTGCGCACCTGGGTCAACGGCGAACTGGTCCAGGAAGACTCCACCAGCGGCCTGCTCTTCGGCTTCGGGCGGCTGGTCGCCGACCTCTCGCAGCTGATCACCCTCGAACCCGGCGACGTCGTCCTGACCGGTACGCCCGCGGGCGCGTCGGTCGTCGTGCCCGGCGACGTCGTCGAGGTCGAGGTCGACACGGACGGGCACACCACCGGCCGGCTGGTGACCACGATCGCCGGTGGGACCGTCCCGTTCGGACCGTACGGTGCGCTCCCCCGGGTCGACGAGAAGCAGCGCGCGGACGCCTACGGGACAACCGCACCGGCGTTCGAACTGACCGCGTCCCTGACGGACCGGATCGAGTCCGTCGGCACCGCGACGCTGTCGGCCCAGCTGCGCAAACGCGGGTACGACGCGGTGTCGATCGACGGCCTGACCTCGACCCGGCCGGGCACCCGGCTGACCGGCCGCGCGCGGACGTTGCGGTTCCTGCCCTACCGCGAAGACCTGTTCGAGTCCCGTGGTGGCGGCTACAACGCGCAGAAGCGCGCGATCGACGCGCTCGGCCCCGGCGACGTCCTCGTCGTGGAGGCCCGCGGCGAACGCGGCACCGGCACGGTCGGCGACCTCCTCGCGCTGCGGGCGCAGGTGCGCGGCGCGGCCGGGATCGTCACCGACGGCGGGGTCCGCGACCTGGCCGCGGTGTCCGGTTTGGACATTCCGACCTACCACGCCGGGCCGCACCCGGCGGTGCTCGGCCGGCGGCACGTGCCGTGGGACGTCGACGTCGCGATCGCCTGCGGCGGGGCGGCGGTGTGCCCCGGTGACGTGATCGCCGGTGACGGCGACGGCGTGCTCGTCATCCCGCCGCACCTGGTCGAAGAGGTCGTCGACGCCGCGGTCGAGCAGGAGCGGCAGGAGACGTTCATCGCCGAGCAGATCGCCGCGGGCGAGCGCGTCGAAGGGCTCTACCCGATGGACGAGCACTGGCGCGGGCGGTACGCCGCCTGGCTCGCCTGCCGCCGCCCCTGACGCAGGAAGGAAGACCCATGCGATTCCGCTCCGACCCCCGGGCCGTCCGCGGGTCGATCGCGCCGCTGGTGACGCCGTTCACCGCCGAGGGCGCCGTCGACCACGACGGTCTGGCGAACCTCGTGCGCTGGCAGCTCGCCTCGGGCACGCACGGCATCTCGATCGGTGGTTCCACCGGCGAACCCGGCTCGCAGACGATCGCCGAGCGGGCGGAGGCCATCCGCACGGTGGCCGCGGAGGTCGGCGACCGCGTCCCGTTCCTCCCCGGCACCGGCTCGGCGAAGCTCGACGAGACCCTGGAGCTGACGGCGCTGGCGCGGGACGCCGGGATCGACGCCGCGCTCGTCATCACGCCGTACTACGCGCGACCGACCCAGGACGCGCTGTTCGTCTGGTACCGGACGGTCTGCCGGGAGTACCCGGACCTGCCGATCGTCGCCTACAACGTGCCGAGCCGGACCGCGGTCGACCTCGCGCCGGAGACCGTCGCGCGGCTGTTCCGCTCGTGCGACAACTTCGTCGGGATCAAGGAGACGACGAAGGACTTCGAGCACTTCTCCCGGGTGCTGCACCTGTGCGGCCGGGAACTGCTGGTCTGGTCCGGGATCGAGCTGCTCGGCCTGCCGCTGCTGGCCCTGGGCGGCGCCGGGTTCGTCAGCGCGACGGCGAACATCGCGCCGGCCGCGTGCGCCGAGATGTACACGGCCTGGCAGTCCGGCGACCACGAACGGGCGCGGGAGCTCCACTACGGCCTGCACCCCCTGGTCGACCTGCTGTTCGTCGAGACCAACCCGGCGCCCGCGAAGTGGCTCCTCGAACAGCGCGGGCTCATCGCGTCCGGGCACGTGCGACCGCCGCTGATCTCGCCGACCGGGCGCGGGATCGCGCGCATCACCGAGCTGATGGCCGAAGGCGCGAAGTACCTCTCGCCGGCCGATGGCTTCACCGTGGCGGGCAAGCGATGACCCGCCACGTCCCGGCCGGGCTGCCGGGCGAGCTGAAGCACTACATCGGCGGCGAGCTCGTCGGCAGCGTTTCGGGCCGGACGTTCGACGTGCTCGACCCGGTTTCGAACACGCCCTATGCGACCGCCGCGGCAGGTCAGGCCGAGGACGTCGATCGCGCGGTCGCGGCCGCTCGCCAGGCGTTCACCGAGGGACCGTGGCCGCGGATGCTGCCGCGGGCCCGGGCGCAGGTACTGAACAAGATCGCCGACGCCGTCGAGGCCCAGGACGCGCGGCTGGCCGAGCTGGAGACCTTCGACACCGGCCTGCCGATCACCCAGGCGCTCGGGCAGGCGCGGCGCGCGGCCGAGAACTTCCGGTTCTTCGCCGACCTCGTCGTCGCGCAGGTCGACGACACCTACCAGGTGCCCGGCCGGCAGGTGAACTACGTCCACCGCAAGCCGATCGGCGTCGCCGGGCTGATCACGCCGTGGAACACGCCGTTCATGCTGGAGAGCTGGAAGCTCGCGCCGGCGTTGGCTTCGGGGTGCACGGTGGTGCTCAAGCCGGCCGAGTTCACCCCGCTGTCGGCGAGCCTGTGGGCCGGGATCTTCGCCGGTGCCGGGCTCCCGCCGGGGGTGTTCAACCTGGTCAACGGCTTCGGCGAGGAAGCGGGCGACGCACTGGTCAAGCACCCGCACGTCCCGCTGATCTCGTTCACCGGCGAGACCACGACCGGCCGGGCGATTTACCGCAACTGCGCCGCGCACCTCAAGGGCATGTCGATGGAACTGGGCGGCAAGTCCCCGGCGATCGTCTTCGCCGACGCCGACCTCGACGCCGCCATCGACTCGACGCTCTTCGGCGTGTTCTCGCTCAACGGCGAACGGTGCACCGCCGGCAGCCGGATCCTGATCGAGCGGCCGGTCTACGACGAGTTCTGCGCGCGGTACGCGGCACGCGCGGCGAACATCGTCGTCGGCGACCCGCACGACCCGGCCACCGAGGTCGGTGCGCTCGTGCACCCCGAGCACCACGCCAAGGTGATGCGGTACGTCGAGCTGGGCAAGACCGAAGGCCGCCTGCTCGCCGGCGGCGGCCGCCCGTCCGGTTCGGACAGCGGGAACTTCGTGGCGCCGACGGTGTTCGCCGATGTTCCCCCCACCGCCCGGATCTTCCAGGAGGAGATCTTCGGGCCGGTCGTCGCGCTCACCCCGTTCGACACCGAAGCCGAAGCGCTGAGCCTGGCGAACGACGTCGAGTACGGGCTGGCCGCCTACCTGTGGACGACCGATCTGCGGCGGGCGCACACCTTCGCGCAGTCGATCGAGGCCGGCATGGTCTGGCTGAACTCGCACAACGTCCGCGACCTGCGCACCCCCTTCGGCGGGGTCAAGGCGTCCGGCCTCGGTCACGAAGGCGGCTACCGGTCGCTCGACTTCTACACGCACCAGCAGGCCGTCCACGTCTCGCTCGGGCCGGTGCACCCGCCCCGCTTCGGCACCGTCCGGAAAGGACAGTCATGACCGCCACCCCGCCGGACGTCCTCCGGTGCGCCTACGCCGAGCTCGTCGTCACCGACCTGACCGCGTCGCGGGCGTTCTACGTCGACGTGCTCGGGCTCGTCGTCACCCACGAAGACGCCGGCGCGTTGTACCTCCGGGCGTTCGAGGAGTACCTGCACCACTCGCTGGTGCTGCGGAAGGGATCGACTCCGGCGCTCGGCGTGCTGGCCTACCGGGTGCGGAGTCCCGCCGACCTCGACCTGGCCGAGGCGTACCACCGGGAGCTGGGCGTGCGGGTGGAACGCCGTCCGGCGGGCGCGACACGCGGGATCGGCGAGGCCGTGCGGGTGCTCGACCCGCTGGGCTTCCCGGTGGAGTTCTTCCACGAGGCCGAGCACGTCGAGCGGTTCACCCAGCGCTACGACGTCCACGGCGCCGGCGCGCTGTCGCGGTTGGACCACTTCAACCTGGACACCCCGGACGTCCCGGCGGCCCGGGAGTACTACGAAGGCCTGGGGTTCCGCGTCTCGGAGGACATCCGGGACGCGGCGGGGACGGTGTACGCGGTCTGGATGTTCCGCAAGCCGACGGTCCACGACGTGGCCCTGACCGGCGGCGACGGCCCACGGCTGCACCACCTCGCGTTCGCCTCGCACGAGCGGCACCAGATCCTGCACATCTGCGACCACCTCGGCGCGCTGCGCAAGCCGGAGGTGATCGAGCGCGGACCGGGCCGGCACGGCGTGTCGAACGCGTTCTACCTGTACGTCCGCGACCCCGACGGGCACCGCATCGAGGTCTACACGCACGACTACTACACCGGCGACCCGGACAACCCGGTGCTCACCTGGGACGTCCACGACACCCAGCGCCGCGACTGGTGGGGCAACCCGGTGGTGCCGAGCTGGTACACCGACGCGTCACCGGTGCTCGACCTCGACGGCGCGGTCCAGCCGGTCGTCGAACGAGCCGAGCCGCGCGAAGCCGGCGTCACCGTCGGCGCCGACGGGTTCTCCTTCGGTACCGGGCAGGCGGAGCTCAAGCTAGGCGAGCAGGTGTGAGAACCACGCGCGGGTGCGGTGCAGGAGGTCGAGCTGGTGGCCGCGTTCGCGGAACGAATGGCCCTCCCGCGGGTACACGACGAATTCGTGCTCGCGGTCGCCCAGGGCGTGGTGCAGGAGTTCGGCCTGCGAGAGCGGGACGTTCGTGTCGTCTTCGCCGTGGATGATCAGGACCGGGGTGGCGATCCGGTCCGCGTGGGTGATCGGGCTGTTTTCCCGGCCACCGAGGGCGAGGTCGTACCGGCCGTACTCACCGGTCGCGGCGAGCAGGGGCCAGTCGATCACGCCGGCGACGACGACGGCCGCCTTGAAGCGATCCGTGTTCGCGACGGCCCAGGCGGCCATGAACCCGCCGTGGCTCCCGCCGCTGATCCCGAGCCGGTCTCCGTCGGCGACGCCTTCTTCGACGAGGAGGTCGATGCCGGTGAGGAGGTCGGTGAACTCCGCGCCGCCGACGTCCCCGGCGACGCTCGCGGCGAAGGCGTGACCGTGGCCGAGGCCGCCGCGCGGGTTCGGGAGGAACACCGCGAACCCGGCCGCGGCCAGCCACTGGCCGCACCGGAACCAGCCGACCTGGAACTGGTCGGCGTAGCGGTCGTACGGGCCGCCGTGGACGATGGTCACGAGCGGGAACGGTCCGTCGGCGCGGGTCCGGCCGGGCGGGAGGATCAAGAGGCCGTCGAGTTCCCAGCCGTCGTCGGCGCGGTAGGACAGGCGTTCCTGGGTGCCCCAAGCGATCCCGCGCAGCTGCGGTTCACCGAGACGGGTGAGCGGGCCGACGGGCGGTCCGCAGTGGACGGCCTCGGGCTCGGTGGCGGTGCTCCCGACGACGGCGATCCGGCCTCCGCCCGCACTCAGGTGCTGGAGGCCGCCGGTCACGCGGCAGAGCTCGGTGAAGGTGCCGGAGGCGGGGTCGAGGCGCCGGATCGTGGTGTCGAGACCTTCGGCGAACAGGGCCAGCAGTGAGCCGTCGCCGGATTCGCCCAGTTCGACCGGGCAGACGCTCATCCCGGCGGTGAGGTTCCGGTGGTCGCCGGCAGCGAAGACCGCGGTGCCACCGATCAGGCCGGGCGGGGTGATGCCGAGGTAGGCCAGGTGCCACCCGGTTTCGTCGCGCCACCAGGTGAGCGACGAGGATTCCCGCGCCGGGACGCCCAGCTCCTGCCGCGCACCGGTGGCCGGGTCGAGCAGGTGCAGAGCGGGTTCGTACATGCCGGGCTCGCGATCGGCGGCGGACCAGGTGAGCACGGCCAGGGCGCGGCCATCCGGCCGCGCGGCGGCTTCGACGACGTGCCGCGAGCCGAAGTCGCCGAGCGCGCGGACGGCGCCGGTCGACGGGTCGAGCAGCCAGAGCCGATCGGGCCGGTCGACGGTGTCCCAGGTGGGCCGGGAAGGTGGGGCGGTGGTCGGGGCCGCAGTAGCGGTGGTGGTGGTGGTGCCGGTATTCGCCGGAACTGAGCCGCTGCTCGCGGGACGGACGATCCGGACCCGTGGATCCGGCGCCGTGGCCTTCTCCTCCGGCGCGAGGAACACCACCGAGCCGCCGTCCGGCATCAGCTCGAAGGCACTGATTCCCGCACGCCAGTCCGTCAGCTGCTCCGGCGCGCCGCCTTCCCTGCCGACCCGGTGCAGCTGCGCCGTTCCGCGGTCGGCGCGGTCCGAGAGGAAGTACACCGACCCGGAATCCGGCGACCAACGCGGCTCCTCGTCCTCCGCCGCGCCGGTGACAAGCTCCCGAGGCGGCTCACTGCCGTCCGCGGGGCCGAGCCACAGCCCGCTCTCCGGATGCTTCCCCGGCCGGCCCACCGGGGCGCTCACGAACGCCACCCACCGGCCGTCCGGTGACAAGCGCGGTGTCCGCGGTACCAGCCGGTCGACCACGGCCTCTGCCGTCAACTCCCCCATGATCCCCAGTGTGCCATCACCCGCGGGCGGCGGGTTTCCCCTCCGGCACCATCGCCAGCAACCGCTCGTGGTCACCCGCCTCACGCAGGACCGGGGCCTCCAGCGTGCCCGCGTCCGGGTCGTCCGCGCGGACCGCCGCCAGGAAGCGCACCACTGCTCGGGGGTCCGGGAGGACTTCGCCCCCCAGGTAGGCCAGGACGGTCGCGGCCTCGCCGGTGGCGTCTTCGATGGCCGCCGCCCAGCCGTGCACCTCGTCCCAGACCAGGGCCAGGTCGTGGCCGGGGAAGCGGGACAACCGCCAGTCGAGGGCGATGTAGGCCGCCGCGGGCGTTCCCGCGTCGAGCGTGCAGGACTCCCAGCCCACGCCCACGGCCCGGGCCACCGCCCCCACGTAGCCCCGCAACCCCCGCTCGAACGAGAACTCCGTGTCGCGCCCGAAGTCGATCAGAATGCTCAACGCCGCCTCGCTTTCCCCGTCCCGCCGCGGGATCCTCCGCGGTCACCCGATCGGGTACCCCGGCCTCACGCTGCTCAATCCCGGCGAACCGGACGCCGGACGTCGTCTATCCGGCGACAATTCCCTTGTCATCGTTTCGATGACATGTTAGAACCGGAGTACCCGAAGAGAAAGGCGATCCACCCCCGTGACCGCATCGATCGAACTCCCGACCGGTTACCAGCACCCCGCCGTCCCCGCGCTGCTCGGCTACCTCCGCGACGTCACCAGCGAGCTCGGCATCGGCCTCGAGTCCTGCACCCTTGACCACGACAGCCCGGTTTCGGCCTACGTCGCCCTCGACACCCGGCTGCCGCACTACCCCGACCGTGACGTCGCCCTGCTGTGGGACGAGGAACGCGGCTGGGCCGCGGCCATCGAGACGCATTCCGGCGAGGACCTGATCGTCCTGCGCTACCTGGGCGGCCCCACCGTCGCCCCGCCGCCGCGCCGGGTCGCGCGGTTCGTCACCGCCCTGCACGAAGACGACCACACCGTGGGACGGCCCGACCCGGTGCACCTCCGGACCGCGGGCGACGCCGCCGCGCTCGCCGCGCTGCTGCGCCGGCCGGCCGTGGCCCGATGACGGCGCCCCTGCCCCTGCCCGAGAGCTTCGCGCTGACGTTCCGCGGCTACGACCGCGAGCAGGTCGACGAGCGGATCGACGAGCTCCTCGCCGAAATCCGCCTGCTCACCGTCGATCGCGACGCGGCCGTCGCCGAGGCCGGGCACCTCGCGCGGCAGCTCGAACGGGCCCGGGCCGACCACGCCGAGCTGACCGCCCGCGCCGACCGGCTGTGCCGTACGCCCGCCGATCCGGCCGCGGTCGGCGACCGCGTCCGGCACCTGCTCGGCCTGGCGCACGCCGAAGCCGACGGGATCGTCACGACGGCCCGGGAGCGCGCCGCCGCGATCGTCCGCGACGCGGAAGAGGCCGCGGACCGGCGCACCGCGGACGCCCGCGCGCAGGCTTACCGGATCGTCGACGACGCCCGGCGCCGGGCCGGCCGGCTGGCCGCGATCGAGCGGCGCACCGCCGACCGGCTGCGGCAGATCGACGCGTTCCTCGCCGACGCGGAAGCGCTCCTCGACGAGCAAACGCCGCTGCGCGCCGTCGCCTGACGCCCCGCGGTCGACTCGTTTTCCCGATTCGCGAGACGGGATTGCGGCATTCCGGCGCTCGATGAGCCACCCGGGCCCGCGGTGAGGCAGGATCAAGGGCGTGACCATCGATCAGGCCGGGGTGCCCGAGGCCCGTCCGGGCCCGGCTTTCCCCGAGCACGAAGCCCGCGTCGACGCCCTGAGACAGCAGCTCAGCGCGATCAGCGGCGAAACCACGATCCGCCTGGCCAAACGGACGTCGAACCTCTTCCGCTCCCGCACCGCGGCGAACCACCCCGGGCTCGACGTCTCCGGGTTCAGCCACGTCCTGCGCGTCGACCCGGACAACCGCACCGCCGACGTCGAGGGCATGGTCACCTACGAGCAGCTCGTCGACGCCACGCTGCCGCACGGCCTGATGCCGCTGGTCGTGCCGCAGCTGAAGACGATCACCCTCGGCGGCGCGGTGACCGGGCTCGGCATCGAGTCTTCGTCGTTCCGCAACGGCATGCCGCACGAATCGGTGCTGGAGCTCGAGGTGCTCACCGGGGACGGCCGGATCGTCGTCGCCACGCCGGACAACGAGCACCGCGACCTCTTCCACGGCTTCCCCAACTCCTACGGCACCCTCGGCTACGCCCTGCGGCTGCGGATCCTCCTGGAGCCGGTGAAGCCGTTCGTGCGGCTGCGGCACGTCCGCCACCACGACCGCGGGAAGTTCTTCGAGGCGCTGGGCGAGATCTGCGCGAAGAGCGAACACGAGGGCGAGCACGTCGATTTCGTCGACGGCACGGTCTTCGGCCCGGACGAGCTGTACCTGACGCTCGGGACGTTCACCGACACCGCGCCCGCGACGAGCGACTACACCTGGCTGGACATCTACTACCGCTCGATCCAGCGCCGGGAGACCGACCATCTCACCATCCGGGACTACCTCTGGCGCTGGGACACCGACTGGTTCTGGTGCTCGCGGGCGTTCGGCGTCCAGCACCGGCTGCCGCGGCTGCTGCTCGGCCGCCGGTTCCTGCGGTCCTCGGTGTACTGGAAGGCCGTGGCGCTCGACCGCCGGTTCCGGATCGCCGAGCGGCTGCTGAAACTCCGGCGGCTGCCGCCGGAGGAAACGATCGTGCAGGACATCGAGGTCCCGCTCGGCCGGGCCGCGGAGTTCCTCGAGTTCTTCGAGCGGGAGATCCCGATCAGCCCGGTCTGGATCTGCCCGCTGCGCCAGCGGCCCGGCGGGGTCCGCTGGCCGCTGTACGAACTGGACCCCGAAGAGCTGTACGTCAACTTCGGGTTCTGGTCGTCGGTGCCCCTCGACCCCGGCGAGCGCGACGGCGTGCACAACCGGATGGTCGAAGCCGAGGTCACCCGGCTCGGCGGCCACAAGTCGCTGTACTCGGACAGCTTCTACACCGAAGATGAGTTCTGGCGGCTCTACAACGGCGACGCCTACCGGGAGCTCAAGCGCGCCTACGACCCGCGTGAGCGGTTGCTCGGCCTCTACGAAAAATGCGTCCGCCGCCGGTGAAAGGAACGAACGTGACCCAGGAAAACATCACCGTCGGCGCCGTCTTCGAGCGGCTGCTCGGGCCGCGCGCCGAGGTGTCGATCACCGCCTACGACGGCAGCCGCAGCGGCCCGGCCGACGCGCCGGTGGGCATCGAAGTGCGCTCACCGCTGGCGCTGGACTACCTGATGTCGTCCCCCGGTGACCTCGGCCTCGCCCGCGCGTACGTCGCCGGCGCGCTCGACGTCAAGGGCGACCTCTACACGGCGCTGCGCGCGCTGGCCACGCAGGTCGACCAGCTCACCCCGGCCGACCGGCTGTGGCTGCTGCGCAAGCTCGGCCCCCGTCACCTGCGGGTGGTCAAGCCGCCCGCCGAGGAGCACCCGAGCCGGTTCCGGCGCGGGATGACGGCGCTGCGGCACTCGAAGGTGCGCGACAGCGAGGCCATCGCCAGCCACTACGACGTGTCCAACCGGTTCTACGAGCTGGTCCTCGGCCCGTCGATGGCCTACACGTGCGCGGTGTTCCCGCACGAGGGCGCCACGCTGGAGGAGGCGCAGGCGAACAAGTTCGACCTGGTCTGCCGGAAGCTCGGCCTCAAGCCGGGGATGCGGCTGCTCGACGTCGGCTGCGGCTGGGGCGGCATGGTCGCGCACGCCGTCCGCCACTACGGCGTCGAGGCCATCGGCGTCACCCTCTCCCGCGAGCAGGCCCAGTGGGGGCAGAAGAACATCGTCGCGCTCGGGATCGCCGACCGCGCCGAGATCCGGCACCTCGACTACCGGGACGTCACCGAAACCGGGTTCGACGCGATCTCGTCGATCGGCCTGACGGAGCACATCGGCGCGCGCAACGTGCCGGGGTACTTCCGCTTCCTGGCCGGCAAGCTCAAGCCGCACGGGCGCCTGCTCAACCACTGCATCACCAACCCGGACACCAGCGTCGCCCACCGGTCGCGGGGCTTCATCGACCGCTACGTCTTCCCGGACGGCGAGCTGGAGGCGCCGGGCGAGCTCATGACCGCCATGCACGACGCCGGGCTGGAGGTGCGGCACTCGGAGAACTTCCGCGAGCACTACGCGACGACGCTGGCCGGGTGGTGCGCCAACCTCGACGAGCACTGGGACGAAGCCGTCGCCGAGGCCGGTGCCGGGCGAACCCGGGTGTGGGCGCTCTACCTCGCGGCCTGCCGGTTGGCCTTCGAACGGCGCGAGATCGAACTGCACCACATCCTGGGCGTCCGGACCGACAGCGAGGGCGGGATGAGCATGCCGCTGCGCCCCGATTGGGGAGTTTGAGACCAGGGCGTGCCATGTGCGCGAGGTTCTGAGACAATGGTCTTGAGACCGGGCGTCCGAACGGGGCGTCCAGGCTCACTACACAGAGTAGGTATTGGTATGGCTCAGGGCAGTGTCAAGTGGTTCAACGGCGAAAAGGGCTTCGGCTTCATCGCGCAGGATGGCGGGGGCCCGGACGTGTTCGTCCACTACTCCGAGATCCAGGGCAGCGGCTTCAAGTCGCTTGACGAGGGTCAGCGCGTGGAATTCGAAATCGGCCAGGGCCAGAAGGGCCCGCAGGCCCAGCGCGTCAACGTCATCTGAGCCACGAGGCACCCGAAGGCCCTCGCCCCCACCGGGGCGGGGGCCTTTCTCGTGTGCGGCCATCCGGTGTCCCGGCCCTCGGCCACACTGCGCGTTCACAACGATCCGGTAACCTGGGCAGAGGCGAGAGCACCTCGTACGCCGGCGTCCCGCCGGCCTCACTCTCGCCGTGTGGCCCTTGAGGCAGATCACCGGCAGGAGCGGTGACGCGCCCGGGTCACCCGCAGACCGTTCACCGCCGGGTGTTTCCGCTCCCCGGCGTCCCGCGAGGCTCAGTCCGGCGCGGCGAAGACTCGAAACGAGATTGCATGACCACCTCCACCCCGGTGAAACCCGCGCGCCCGGCACCGAAACCGGTGCTCGACGGCAAGCAGACGATCCCCGAGCTCATCACCATCCGCACGTTCCTGCTGGTCCCGTTCCTGGCACTGGCCGTCGCCGTCCCGGTGTTCTGGGGCTGGGGCGTCAGCTGGCTCGACCTCACGATCGGCGGCGCCTTCTTCCTCGTGTCGACGCTCGGGGTCACCGTCGGCTACCACCGGTACTTCACCCACGGCTCGTTCCGCGCCAAGCGGGCCCTGCGGATCGCGCTGGCCATCGCCGGCGGCCTCGCGGCGCAGGGCCCGGTGATCGGCTGGGTCGCCGACCACCGCCGGCACCACGCCTTTTCCGACCGCGAAGGCGACCCGCACTCGCCGTGGCTGTTCGGGACGTCCCCGGTGGCGCTGGCCCGCGGCTTCTGGCACGCGCACATGGGCTGGCTCTTCGGCCGCGACAAGACCAACGTCGACCGGTTCGCCCCGGACCTGGCCGCCGACCGCGACCTGCGCGTCGTCGACCGGCTCTTCCCGGTGTGGGTGCTGGTGAGCCTGCTGCTCCCGCCGCTGCTCGGCGGGCTGATCACGCTGTCGTGGTGGGGCGCGCTGACCGCGTTCCTCTGGGCCGGCCTGGCCCGGATCTCCTTTCAGCACCACGTGACGTGGTCGGTGAACTCGATCTGCCACATGATCGGCGAACGCCCGTTCGCCAGCCGCGACCGCTCGGCGAACTTCTGGCCGCTGGCCATCCTGTCGATGGGCGAGTCCTGGCACAACACCCACCACGCGGACCCGACCTCGGCCCGCCACGGCGCACAGCGCGGGCAGATCGACATCTCGGCGCGGGTCATCTGGGCGTTCGAGAAGCTCGGCTGGGCGTGGAACGTCCGCTGGCCGACCCCGAAGCGCCTCGCCGCGCTCGCCCGCTGACGAAACCGGCTCGAAAGTCCTTGCCGCCGGACCCGGTTCCGGTGATCTTGAAGCGATGGACACGGTCGCGCTGACCTTCGACGACGGCCCGTACCCCGAGACGACGCCGGCGCTGCTGGCCGCGCTCGGCGGCACGCGGGCGACCTTCTTCCTGTGGGGCGAGCACGCCGCGGCGCACCCGGACCTCGTCCGGGCGATCGCCGCGGCGGGGCACGCGATCGGCAACCACACGTGGACCCACCCGCAGCTGACCACGCTGCCGGAGGCCGCCCGCGACCAGGAGGTCCGGCGCACGCAGGACCTCCTGACCCGGCTGACCGGGATCCGGCCCGCCCTGTTCCGGCCGCCCTACGGCGACACGGACACCTCGGTCGCCCGGGTGCTGGCGGCCCACGGGCTCACCGAGGTGCTGTGGAGCGTCGACACCCGCGACTGGGCGGGCTGTTCCGCGGACGAGATCGTCACCGCGGCCGGGCAGGTGCAGCCGGGCGGCGTCGTGCTGATGCACGAAGGCCGCCCGGCCACCCTGGATGCGGTCCCCCGCATCCTCGCCGCGCTCGCCGAGCGCGGGCTGCGTCCCGGTCCGGTCAGGGGTTGAGGCGGAAGTACGCCGGCTTCGGGTGCAGGTTCTCGTCGAACAGGCAGGCCGCGCCCTCGCCCGGGAAGACGTCCGGGACCCACGAGTGCCGGTCGGTGAACCCCCAGGTCGTGAACTCGACGCACTTGCGGACGGCGTGGCAGCCGTCCCACAGCTGACCGAAGTAGCTCGCCTGGGTGGCGAGCTTGGCCGCGTCGGCCGGAGTCGGAATCCGGACGTCGGCCTCGGTGACCGCGGTCTCCACGCCGATCTTGGCGAAGCGCGCCAGGTTCTCGCGGTACTGACCCGGGAAGCCGTACTGGATCGACAGGTGCCCCTGGATGCCGACGCCGCTGATCGGCACGCCCTGCCGCCGCAGCGTCTTCACCAGGTCGTACACCGCGTCGCTCTTCGGGTTGATCCCTTCGATGTTGTAATCGTTGATGTAGAGCTTCGCCGCCGGGTCCGCCGCGTGCGCCCAGCGGAAGACGTCCGCGACGAAGCCGTCGCCGAGCTTCTGCCGGAAGACCGTGTCGCGGCGCGTGCCGTCCTCGTTGAAGATCTCGTTGACGACGTCCCAGGCGCGGATCTTCCCCTTGTACCGCTTGACTTCCGTGGTGATGTGGTCGCGCAGGACCCGGCGGAGCTCGTCGGCGGGCAGCGCGGCGACCCAGTCCGGGAGCTGGGAGTGCCAGACCAGCGTGTGGCCGCGGACTGTCTTGTGGTGCCGCCGGGCGTACTCGACGATCGCGTCCGCGCCGGACCAGTCGTACTGGCCCCGCACGGCTTCGACCGTGCCCCACTTCATCTCGTTCTCGGGCGTCACGTTGTCGAATTCCCGCGTGAGCACCGCCCGGTAATCGGTTTCCGAAGCCAGGTACGCCGCGGCCACCGCACTGCCGACGTAACGGTTCGTGGTGTATTGCAGCGGGACCGACGCCGAAGCCGCCGGCGCCTGCCACACGGCAATACCCAGAGTGGCCACAACCGCCATCAGGACGCGTTTCTTAGGAATTCTTCCCGACATCTTCATCCTCCGCGAGGCAATGGTTCTCCGAAACTTTCCAACCGTTTCAAATCAGGTTTCGATGACCTAGAATCTCCTTCATGACAACGAAGTCTGACGAGCTCGAACCAACCGAGACCCGGGTGACCATCGCCCGGATCGCCGCCGAGACCGGTGTCTCCGTCCCGACAGTTTCGAAGGTGCTGAACGGCCGTCCCGACGTCGCCGAAAGCACCCGCGCCCGCGTCGAAGCCGTCATCGGAAAATACGGCTACCGGCGCCGCGCCGACGAACGTTCCCGCCGTTCCCGGCTGTTGGAACTGATGTTCCACGAACTCGAAAGCACGTGGGCACTGGAAATCATCCGCGGGGTGGAGTGCGTCGCCCGCGAAAATGGAATGGCGGTGGTGCTTGCGGAATCGTCGGGCCGGCACACGCCGGGGCAGAGCTGGCTGGAGAGCGTCCTCGCCCGGCGGCCGGTCGGCATCGTTTCGGTGTGCTCCGACTTCACCGGCGGGCAGCTGGCGAAGCTGCGGGCCCGGGACATCCCGCTGGTCGTCGTCGACCCGGCCGGCGCGCCGGGACCGGAGACGCCCTCGATCGGGGCCACGAACTGGCAGGGCGGGCTGACGGCCACCCGGCACCTCGTGGAGCTGGGCCACCGCCGGATCGCGATGATCGGCGGGCCGGAGGGAGTGCTGTGCAGCCGGGCCCGGATCGACGGGTACCGCACGGCGCTGGAGACGGCCGGACTGGCGTTCGACCCGGCCCTGGTGCGCCGCGGCGACTTCCACGTCCGGGCCGGCTACCGGGAACTCGCTTCACTGCTCACCCTCCCCGACCGGCCGACGGCGGTCTTCGCCGGCAGCGACCTGCAGGCACTCGGCGTGTACGAGGCGGCCCGCGACGCGGGGCTGCGCATCCCGGACGACCTTTCCGTGGTGGGCTTCGACGACCTGCCGATCGCCCGCTGGCTGACGCCGGAGCTGACCACGGTCCGCCAGCCGCTGCAGGAGATGGCGGCGGCCGGTGCCCGGCTGGCGATTTCGCTGGCCCGCGGGGTCGATCCGGAGAGCCACCGGCTGGAGCTGGCGACGAGCCTGGTGGTCCGCCACAGCACGGCGGCCCCGGCTCACCGGGGTTACCGGGTGCTCACCGGCGGAGCGCGGTAGGGCGGCCGATCGGGGCTGACCCACGGCCGGCGGGCGCGGCGCCGGCCAGCGCCCCTGTTCTGCCGCGGCCGGCCGGCCCGGCCCGCCGCTCACCACGGCCACCGGGTGCTCTCCGGCGGCCCCAGATAGCTCGCCCGCAGCCCTCCGGTGTCGACCACCAGCTTCTGCACGATCACCGCCGGGTCGACCATCCAGAACTTCAGCACGTGCGGGCCTGCCGTCCCGATCACGTGGCGTGTCGCCGTCAGGTTCACGTTGTCCGACGTCGTCCGCTCCCACTGGCGGTTCATGGACGTGTCGTCGGCCCCCGTCGCCTTGGTGATGTTCACCACCTGCGGCTCCGCGTCGTCGAACGACACCGCATACCGCAGCCCGTCGCCGGACAGCACGTTGCTGCGCGGGGACAAGTACGCCCACACCGTCACCGGCCCGGTCGTGAACAGCGTCATCCGGTACTCCAGGCGCGGCCCCGTCCCCGGTGCGCGGCCGGCCGCCGTCACCGGGAACGGGGTCATCCCCGCCCCGGTCCGTCCGATCTCCGGGATGCGCCGCCACCCGGTGTCCGCCGTGCCGACGTTCTCGCTGCAGTGCTCGGCCTCCATCGACACGTACCCGCCGGCCTCGACGAAACCGCGTCGCCACGGCGGTGGGAGCTCCGGGTTGCGCACGACGGCGTCCACGACAACCGAACTGCCCGCACCCGACACCGTGATCGGCACGGTCGTGGTGCCCTTCGGCACCCGGGACCAGTCGATCCGCACGGTCATGCGCAGCTCCTCCTCCACGCGGCCGCCCCGCGGCTCGACCGCCACCCACGGCGCGCTCGTCGTCACGGTGCAGCGGAACGGCGACCGCCCGCGGTTGAAGACGTCGATGTACTGCGGTGGCGCGCTCTGGTACGGGCTGAACTCCGGCAGCGCCGGCCGTCCCGCGGCGCCGGGCCACGCGTCCGGGGAGCCGTCGACGGCGACCCCCAGTGACGCCGCCGCGGGCAGGTCGAGGCGCCGCACCGCCGGGAAGATGACGTCCGGCAGCGCCACGTTGTTCAGCTCCGGCTGCTGCCAGGGCGCGTTCGGGCCGTAGCGGGCGACGTCGCCGTAGTCGATGTGCGGCTGGGTCTGGAACCCCTTCCACTTCCCGCCGGCGATGCCGGTGTTGTACTTCTCCGCCAGCGCCAGGTCGTCGGAGAAGCGGTCCTCGGTGACGGCGGCGAGGCCGTTGGCCGAGGCCCGGCCCTGCGCCGCGTACAGCAGGTTCGTGAACTCGGCCCGCCGCAGCGCGTACAGGTTGGCCGATGCCTCGACCTCGTACCCCACCAGCTCGTAGTAGGCGTCCTGGAATGCCTTCGGCAGCCGCCCGCCGATCTTCGACGCCCGCGCCGCGAGGTCGTGCCACTCGTCGGTGACCCGGTCCAGCTCGCGGTAGTTGACCAGGCTGAACGGCGTCATCCGGTCGTCGTAGCTGATCGCGTCGGCGGTCGCCGGGTCCTTCGCCGGGTCGACGGTGATCCGCCGGTTGAGCAGCTCCGGCTTGCGGCGGGACTGCAGGCGCCCGTAGTCGTGCAGCACCCCGGCGATCTCCGCCGCCAGGACCGCGCCGAAGTTCGTCTCGGCGAACTGACGCTCCCACGTGGACAGCCGCTCGACGGGCAGCGAATCGGGATTCCAGGCGTAGTCGAGGAAGAACTGCAGCGGCAGCTCGTTGCCCTTCATGTCGCCGACGTTGGCCACCCACAGCCGGTCGTTGCCGTAGGCGTACGCCTGGTGCAGCTGCTCCCACGTGTTCGCGAGCAGCGTCGTGTCGACCCACTTGTAGTTGCGGCCGCCGCCGACGTAGTCGAAGTGGTAGTAGAGCCCGTACCCGCCGGGGTGCGGCGGCAGCGACCGGTCGGGCATCTTGCGGATGTTGCCCCAGTTGTCGTCGGTGAACACCACGATGACGTCGTCCGGCGGGCGCAGGCCCTTCGCCCAGTACCGCTGGACTTCCTTGTACAGCGTCCAGACCTGCGGCACGGTGGTCAGGTCCCGGCCCGTCTCGTGGGCGAGGATCTCCCGTTCCGTGGCGATGATCTCGCGCATCAGCTCGATGCCGTCGCCGTCGGGCAGGCCGACGTCGCCGTTGCCGCGCATGCCGAGTGTGACGACGCCTTCGAAGTCCTCGCGGACCATCCGGCGGATGCCGTCGGTCCAGTAGGCCTTGATCGCCTCGCCGTTGCGGCGGAAGCTCCACTCCCCCGTGCCGCCGTAGGGGTCGTGCCCCGGGGTCGTGATGTTCCCGGCCGCGTCGCGGACGGCGGGAACCGCGTGCCGGTTCCACTCCTCGATCCCGCGCATCATCGGCGCCTCGTGCGAGGTGCCCATGACGATGCCGTACTCCTTGGCCGTCGCGTGGTTGAGCGGGTCGTCCTCGGCGAACGCGCGCCCCCACACCGCCGGCCAGAGGTAGTTGGCCCGCAGCCGGAGCATGGTCTCGAAGACCTTCGCGAAGAACAGGTGGTTGAAGCCGTTCGGGAAGCCCGGCGCCTGGCCCGGGCCGAAGAAGGCCGGGGCCCAGGTGCCGAGCGCCGGGTTCTCGTCGTTGATGAAGAACCCGCGGTACTTCACGTGCGGGGTGCCGAGGCTGAACCGCTCGCGCGGCAGGTGCAGCTCCGCTTGCCGCCGCGGCGGTACGTCCGCCCACCAGTACCAGGGCGAGACGCCGATGCGCCGGGACACCTCGTAGACGCCGTAGATCACGCCGCGCTGGTCACTGCCGGTGAGCACCAGGCGGCCGTCGACGACCTGGCTCAGCGACGTCTCCCACTTCCCCGCGATCCCGGTGACGTCGAGCTTGCCGGCCGCGACCAGCCCGTCCACCAGCGGGCTGTGGCCCAGGGTGCCGACCACGACGACCGGGCCGTGCGCGGGGACGACGTCGAACGACACCGCGGGCCGCACACCGGTGACGCGTTCGACGTCGGCGGCCAGGTCGCCGACGACCCGGCGGACGCCGGGAAAGTCAGCCGACCCGACGACGATCGTCGCGGCCTTTCCCCGCGACACCAACGGAAATCCGGTCCCGGCTTCGGCAAGACCCGGGAGGGCCACGGACCCCGCCCCGGCCAGCGCGAGCAACTGCAGGAACGCACGACGGTGGACCTCGGACGGCACGGCAGACCTCCTGAGTCAGCCCTTCACGGATCCGGTCAGCCCGCCGACGATGCGCCGTTCGGCGAGCACGAAGAACGCGAGCGCGGGGATCGCCGACAACGCGGTGAACGCGAGCACTCGGGCGGTGTCCTGGGAGTACGCGGACTGGAACATCGCGACGCCGAGCGGGAGCGTGAAGTGCGCGGAGTCGTTGAACACCAGCAGGGGCAGCAGGTAGGTGTTCCAGCTGGTGACGAAGGCGAGCACGGCAACCGTGGTCAACGCCGGCGTCGAGAGCGGCAGCAGGATGCGCCAGAAGAAGCCGATCCTGGTGGCGCCGTCGAGCACGGCCGCGTCCTCGATCTCGCCGGGGATCGCGTGCATGAACGGGCGCAGGATCACGATCGTCACCGGCAGCGAGAACGCCGCCTCCGGGATCGCCACGCCCCAGAAGCTTTCGAGCAGGCCCAGCTGGCGCAGCCACAGGTACAGCGGCAGCGTCGCCACGCCGATCGGGAACAGCAGGCCGAGCGTGAACAGCGTGTAGAACGCCTCCCGGCCCTTGAACTGGTAGCGCGACAGCGCGTACCCGGCCATCGAGCCGAGCCCGACGGCGAGCGCCGTGGCGATCACGGCGATCAGCGCGCTGTTGCCGAGGAAGGTCCAGAACGCGCTCGAACCGAGCACCAAGGCGTAGTTGTCGAACACCCACGGCCCCGGCAGCCCGGCCGGGTCGGTGTTGATCTGCGCGTTGGTGCGGAACCCGCCCAGCGCCACGAACAGCAGCGGCACGACGGTCACACCGACCACCACGATCGCCGCGAGGTAGCCCATCGACAGGCCGAACTTGCCGGAGCGCATCAGCCCACCATCCTGGTCAGGGCCCCCTGGGTGTCGCGGCGCAGCGCGAACCGCTGGTACAGCAGGGCGAACACGAAGCAGATGACGAACAGGATCACCGCCACCGCGGAGCCGAACCCGAACTCGTAGCGCTTGAAGCCGTGGTCGATCAGGTAGGTCGCCATCGTCGTCGACGCGTTCGCCGGGCCGCCCTGCGTCATGATCCAGACGACGTCGAACAGCTGGAGCGAGCCGATCACCGACAGGAAGATCCAGATCCGGATGGTCGGCCCGAGCAGCGGCAGCACCACGTGCCGGGTGGTCTGCCACGCCGAGGCACCGTCGAGCGCCGCGGCTTCGCGCAGTTCGGCGGGCACCCCCTGGAGCCCGGCGAGCAGCAGGATGATGCCGAAGCCGATGTACTTCCAGGTGATCACCGCGAACATCGTGTACAGCACGATGCCCGGGTCGGCCAGCCAGTTGTGGACCAGCCCGCCGAGCCCGGCCCCCCGGAGCGTCTGGTCGGCGAACCCGTTCGGCTGCAGCATGAGCGCCCAGATCACCGCGGTGATCGCTTCGGAGAGCACGTACGGCGCGAACACCAGGGCACGCAGCACCGCGCGGCCACGCAGCTTCCGGTTGAGCAGCAGCGCCAGCCCGATCGACAGCGGCAGCTGCACCACGATCGACAACCCGGCGATGATCAGGTTGTGGACGATGGCGCTCTGGAACACCGTGCCGTCGAAGGCATCGGCGTAGTTCTTGAACCCGACGAAGTCGTCGAGCGGGCCGAACCCCTTCCAGTTGAAGACGCTGTAGAACGCCGCGATCCCGATCGGCACCAGGACGAACCCGGTGAACAGCAGCAGGGCGGGCCCGAGCAGCAGCGCCAGCTCGAGCCGCTTGCGCCGGCCGGGCCGGCGCTTACGGGCGGTGACCGCCGGTGCGGACGGCTTCGCGGCCGTCCGCACCGGGGTCGTGGCCGTGGTCACTTGTTGCCCGCCGCGGCCTGGTTGACGGCCGTCACGATGCCTTCGGGGGTGCCCTGGCCGGCGAACATGTTGGCCACCGCGTCGTTCAGCGCGGCGCCGACCGCCGTCGGAAACGCCCGGTCGAAGTACATCTGCAGGTACGGCGCCTTCGTGCCGTAGTCGTAGACCTGCCGGAGCGTGTCGGTCTTCAGCGCCTTCGCGGCGACGGTGTTGACCGGCAGGCCCGCGCCCTGCGCGGCCAGCTGCGTCTGCACCGGCTCGCTGCCCAGGTACTGCAGGAAGTCCGCGCACGCCTTCGACGCCCGGGTGGTGCAGGCGAACCCGTCACCGCCGCCGAGCACCGCGTTCGGGTCGCCCTGACCACCCGCGACGGAGGGGAACGCGAACCAGCCGACCTTCGAGTCCAGGTCCTTGTCCTCGGTCAGCGACGACATCGTGCCGGGCTCCCAGTCGCCCTGCAGCTCCATCGCGGCCTTGCCGTTGGCGACCAGGCCGGCGGAGCTGCCCGCGCCCTGCTGGGCGGGCGTGCCGGCGAACCCGGTCTGGAACGGCTCGGTGGCCAGGAAGTTCTTGAGGTCCTGACCCGCCTTCGTCCAGCACGGGTCCTCGAGCTTGACCGCCTTCACCGACTTCTTGAGCACGTCGACCGAGCATTCCCGGACGGCGAAGTAGTTGAAGTAGAAGGCGTCCGGCCAGCGGTCCTTGCCGCCGACCGAGATCGCCGCGATGCCCTTGGCCTTCAGCTGCGTGACAGCGGTGTTCAGCTCGTCCATGGTCTTCGGCGGGGTGGTGATCCCCGCCTGCTGGAAGAGGTCCTTGCGGTACCAGAAGCCGACGAAGTGCTGTTCGAACGGCACGCCGTACTGCTTGCCGTCCACCTGCCAGTTTTCGCCGAACTTGCCGGTGGTCTGGGTGATCCACGACTTCGTGAAGTCGGTGATGTCGGCGACCTTGCCCGAGGTCAGCTGGGAAGCCAGGTCACCCGCGCCCCAGGACTGGTAGATGTCCGGCGGCTCGGCCGACTGCAGTGCGAGGGGCACCTTCGTGCTGAAGTCCTCGTTCTGCAGCGGCTGGGCCTTGATCGTGACGTCGCCGTGCGCCTGGTGGTAGTCGGCGACGACCTTCTCCCAGATCGACTTGATCGGATCGGTGGTGCCGTTGTGCCACCAGGTCAAGGTGACCGGGCCGCTCGGCTGCGCGGGGGTATCGCTCCCCCCGCTGCACGCGGCGAGCGCGAGCGGGACGACGGCCGCCAACGCGGCGAGAACGGTGTTCCGGCGTTTCACAAACATTGTGGGTCCACTCCTGACGACTTCGGCCGAGTTGGACGGGGCGGCACTGCGCCCGGGTTGGCGAAGAGTCTGCTCCCGGGACAAATGCGATGTCAATCGTTGTCGATAACGTTTTCTATGGCTAGTCTGAGCCGATGCAGCCCAGTTCCAGGGTGACCATCCGTGACGTCGCCGCCCGGGCCGGCGTCTCGGTGGCCACGGTTTCGAAGGTCATCAACGAGCGCTACGGCGTCTCCGCCGCGACGCTCGCGCGAGTCCGCGCCGTGATCGAAGAGCTCGGCTACGAAGCGAGCCTGGTGGCGCAGAGCCTGAGAAACCACCGGACGAACGTCATCGGCATCCTGGTCGCCGACCTCGAGCCGTTCTCGACCGAGCTGCTCAAGGGCGCGGCGGACGCCATCCGCGGCAGCGGCTTCGAACTCGTCGTGTACTCAGCGGGCGGGCGGACCGGAGACCCGGTGGGCTGGGAGAAGCGCTATCTCTCCCGGCTGAGCGGCACCCTCGTCGACGGTGCCGTGCTGGTCACCCCCGCCGTCTCGCTGGAAGCCGTGCCGGGTACGCCGGTCGTCGCGGTCGACCCGCACACCGGGCCGTCGCACCTGCCGACCATCGACTCCGACAACCTCCGCGGCGCGCAGCTGGCCACCGAGCACCTGCTGGAGCTGGGGCACCGGCGGATCGCGTTCCTCTCCGGCCGGCCCGACCTGCAGTCGGCCGAACTGCGGAAGACGGGGTACCTGCGTGCCCTGACGGCCGCGGGCATCACGCCGGACGAAGACCTGATCCGGATCGGCGCCTACGACCCGGAGGTGTCCGCGGCCTCGGCGCACGCCCTGCTGACCGGCCCGGACCGGCCGACCGCGGTGTTCGCCGCGAACGACATCTCGGCCATCGCGACCGTGGGCGCCGCCCGCGAGCTCGGGCTCGCCGTGCCCGACGACCTTTCCGTGGTCGGCTTCGACAACGTGCCCGAGTCGGCGCTCTGCAGTCCGCCACTGACCACTGTGGACCAGCCGATCCGCGAGATGGGGCACCGGGCCATCCGCATGCTCATCGCCCTGATCAACGGCGACGAGGTCGAGCGGACCCACGTCACGCTCGCCACCGGCCTGGTGGTGCGGCACTCGACCCGCGCCCTCCCCTGAACCGTTTCCTCCTCCTCACCTCCTCCCCCAGACGAAGGGCGGAAAAGCCTTGACCACGCAGCCCACCACGGCCGGAGAGCCGTGGCGCGACCCCGCGGCCGACCCGGGCGAACGCGTCCGGGCCCTGATGGCCCGGATGACCCTGCGCGAGAAGCTCGCCCAGCTCTACGGGGTCTGGGTCGGCATCGACTCCGGGGGCGAAATGGCCCCGCACCAGCACGACTTCGTCGACGCCGCGGTCGACTTCGACGACCTGGTCCGCCACGGCATCGGGCAGCTGACCCGCGCGTTCGGCACCCGGCCGGTCGACCCGGTGATCGGGGCGCACAGCCTCGCGCGCACCCAGCGGCAGATCGTCGCCAGCAGCCGGTTCGGGATTCCCGCGGTGGTGCACGAAGAATGCCTCACCGGGCTGGCCGCGTGGCAGGCGACGATCTACCCGGCCCCGCTGTCGTGGGGTGCCACGTTCGACCCGGACCTGATCCGCCGGATGGCGGCGCGCATCGGGGGGACCATGCGCGAACTGGGCGTGCACCAGGGGCTCGCGCCGGTCCTCGACGTGGCCCGCGACCTGCGCTGGGGCCGGGTCGAGGAGACCATCGGCGAAGACCCCTACCTCGTCGGGACGATCGGCAGCGCGTACGTCGCCGGCCTCGAGTCGGCCGGCATCGTGGCCACGCTGAAGCACTTCGTCGGGTACTCCGCTTCACGCGCCGGGCGCAACCTGGCGCCGGTTTCGGCCGGCCCGCGGGAAATCGCCGACGTCCTGCTGCCGCCGTTCGAACAAGCGCTGCGCGCCGGCGCCCGGTCGGTGATGAACGCCTACACCGACACCGACGGCCTCCCGTCCGCCGCCGACCCCGCCCTGCTGACGGACCTCCTGCGGGACACCTACGGGTTCGACGGCACGGTGGTCGCCGATTACTTCTCCGTGGCGTTCCTGCAC
>NZ_JBHVXZ010000049.1:0-69970 GCF_042881395.1 Amycolatopsis sp. NPDC058278
TTCGTCGTCCGGGGGGGTGGGGGGGTGGGGGCGGGGGTCCTGGGCCGGGGGGGCGCGGGGGCGGGGTCCCTCCCCCCCGGGCCCCGCCACCGCCGGGGTGCGGGAGGAGTTCGTGCGGCCCCTCTTCGCCCAGGACTTCGACGACGGCACGTACGCCGCGGCCGCCGGCCGCCTCACCCGCCAGAACGAGGCGGTGTTCGGCCGGCCGGCGACCCGGGCGGCGTGGCGGGAAGTCCCGTCGACCTACGTCGTCTGCGGCGAGGACCGCGCGACGCTGCCCGAGACCCAGCGGGCCCAGGCGGCGCGCGCCACCGACGTCGTCGAACTGCCGGTGGCGCACCACCCCTTCGTCACCCGGCCGGACCTGGTGGCCGGGGTGCTGCTCAGGCCGCGTCCCAGAGGGTGAGGAACGCCGAAGCCTCGCTGCGGGCCCACGGCCGCAGCCGGGCCCGGTCCCGGGCGGAGAGCTGGTACTCCTTTCCCCGGCGGACGTCGATCACCAGCGCCTCGCCGCCGGGCAGGATGTCGGGCATCGCCTGCTCCAGCACCCACAGCGCGAGCTGCGCCGACGCCTTCGCCAACGGCTCCTCCTTGAAGTAGAGCCAGGTCGCGTACCGGCTGCCGTCGCTTTTGCGCAGCCCCATCTGCGGGCTGACGCCGATCTCGAGCTCACCGATCCGGCACCGGCCGCGCCCCACTTCGACCAGCCTCGGCGACTTGCGGCCGAGGTACCGCAGCCAGCCCTCGGCGATCGCCGCGTAGTGCGGTTTCGTCCGCTCGTCGGCGGCGTTGACGAGCGCGCGCAGCGCCACCTCGTCCTGATTCGCCGCCCGGCCGGAGCGCACCGCGTTGGCCGCCCGCCGGTAGTAGTTGAACGCCGCCCTCGCCGGATCTTCGTACTGGCGGCGCTGCCGTCGGACGAACGACGACCGCGACGGCCCGTTACTCGCGCTGTAGCCCACGAATGTGGACAGGGTGATGTAGGCCATGGCCCTGCCTTCCTCCATCACGCCACCCGCGGACGCGGGCGGCATCTCCCCTGGACAACGCCCATTTTAGAACATATGTACGACAGTTTCCGGGGCCTGACGGGTGACTAGCGCAGGGTGAAGGTGACGAGGTCCGCCGATTCGGAACGGGTGAGCGGCAGCCCGTCGAGCGGCCGGGTCAGCGCCGCCTCGTACGGCGTGCCGGCGGCGCCGACCTTCAGCACCAGCACCTGCTGGATGCCGTACTTCCGCAGCACGTCGACGCTGTGCGCGTCCGGGAAGGTCGTGGCCGCGGTGATGATCTCGCCGTACTGCGGTGGCAGGAGCCCGTTGTGGCCGTTCGCCAGCGGAGGGAAGCCGTCGGTCGACCAGAACTGGTAGACGAACTCGCTGAACGGCGCGACGTCCTGGCTGATCGGCAGGATCAGCGCCGGCTTCGGGTCGTGCTCGAAGGCCTTGGCGACGTCCGGCGGGATGCCCGGCGGCGAGGGGTGGGGCTGGTCGGGGACACCCTCGAGCAACGCGAACAGCAGGGGCACCACGAGCAGGGCCTGGAGGAAGCGGCCCTGGTCGTAGGTCGTGTCGCGGGTGCGCAGCCACTCGGCCGCGCGGGTGAGCGCGCCGGCGGCCAGCACGGCCAGCAGCAGGAGCACCCAGAGCATCAGGCGGCCGGGCGTGCGCAGGGCGTCCCAGCCGGGGAGGTACCGCCACAGCACGTAGTAGGTGTAGTCGCCGCCGAAGAACTCCGAGCCGAGGGCGAACACCGTCACCACGACGGTCGCGACGGCGAGGCCCACCCGGGCCCGGACCGACCAGACGCTGAAGAACAGCCCCGCGAGCGCGACGAGCAGCAACGCCAGCCCGGGGAAGAGGAGCTTCTCGGACGCGCCCGGCAGCGAGACCCAAGCCGGGTCGGCGAAGGTGCCGCTCCACAGGTTGAACGGGCCCTTCTGCCAGAGCCACGTCGAGTCGGGCGCGGCCAGCAGGCCCTGCGGCGGCGGCGAGTAGAGCTGCACCTCCTTCCAGGCGCGGGTGAAGCCGTACTCGTCGACCACTCGGCGGTAGGGGATGGTCATCAGGTACGTGACGGCGAGGAAGACCACGACACCGGCCCCGTCGGCCACGGCCAGCCGCGTGCCGAACCGCGGCCACCGGCGCACGGCGGTGATCAGGACGACCAGGCCGACCACGCCGAGCAGGTAGATGAACGGCATGCCCACCGCGAAGCCGAGCGTGACCTGCCACGCCGCCACCGCCCAGCCGACGAACGCCCACCACGGCCTCGACAGCTCCGGGCGCCGGCCGTGCCGCAGCGAATAGCCGTGCCCGCGGGCGATCGCGAAGAGCGCCAGCGCGATCCCGCCCGCCGACAGGATGTTGAGGTGGCTGGCGTGGGTCAGCCGCCAGGGCGCCCAGGCGAACGCGGTTCCGGCGAGGGCGGCCGCCTGCCAGTTGCCGCCGAGCTGCCGGATGAGGACGTACGCCCCGGCGAAGGCGAGCGCGAAGGACAGCAGGAAGACGGCGTTGTACCGCATGATCGCCGCGTACGGGCCGTCGCCGAACAGCCCCAGCGGCAGGTAACCGAGCAGGGAGTCCGAAAAGGCGTAGCTGTCGGGGGCCGGGTACAGGGTGTTGCCCGTCCACAAAGCACCGCCGGACGTCACGAAGTGGTGCTGCCACGCCAGTTGCCAGGCCTGCAGGAGCGGGTCGCCCAGGTCGCCGGTGACCAACGACTTGGGGTGCAGCACGACGGGGTAGTTGAACAGCCCCGAAATGACGAACCCGGCGAGCACGGCGAGCAGGCCCTCACGGGCCTTCGGTGTCGGGCGCAGACGGCTGAGCGCTCGCTGCGGCCTGGGTGGTGCTTCGGTGCTCAAGTGGGCTCCCCTCGGAACGCCGGCCCGGCTTCTCTCCCACCGCCGTGACCAGGGCAGCCGGACCCTACCGGACCGTCGGCGCCGCCCCGCCCCGACGTGTTCGCGGCGAAGGACTCCCGAAACGGCGGCACTTGCGCTACGTTGCCGATCAACCTCAAACC
Source organism: Amycolatopsis sp. NPDC058278 (assembly GCF_042881395.1). NCBI lineage: Bacteria > Bacillati > Actinomycetota > Actinomycetes > Pseudonocardiales > Pseudonocardiaceae > Amycolatopsis > Amycolatopsis sp. NPDC058278. The sequence goes on from NZ_JBHVXZ010000049.1 coordinate 3,028, forward strand.
GCAACCTCGCAGGTCGGCCGTACGTGCCAGACTGATGCCCCGAACGGCTGGATGGGGGTCGAAGGATGAGCTGGCAGGAAGATCTGCGTCGACTCGACGCGGACCTGGCGGCCGGCCGGATCGAACCGGCCGCGCACCGGAAACAGCGTGACGAGCTGCTGGCGCAGGCGTCGGGCTCGACCGTGCCCTCCCCCGTCGCTTCCCCGCTCCGGCGCCCGGCCGCTTGGCACAGCACCAATCCCGCCAATCCCGCCGGCACCGCCAATCCCGCCGGCACCGAGAACGCCGCCGACGCCACGCTTCCCGCCGTCCAGCCGGTCGACCCGCGGACGGCGCCGCCGCAGCGCACCTACCCGCCGTCGTCCGGCCAGCTCCCGCGGCCCCCGCACCCGGCGCCGCCGTGGCAGCGGACCGACTCGGGCTCGCAGAAAACGCTCTCCCACCCGGTCGTGCCGCCCGTCCCCGACCACCTCACCACCGCCCCCAGTCCCGCCGACATCGTCCCGACCCGGTACCTGCAGGTCGAAGGACGCGGGCAGGGCGGCCAGGTCAGCCGGTTCCCGGAGGTCTGGCCCACCGGCGACCGGCCCGAGCCGCCCCGGCCGGAGGAGAACCCGGAAACGGCGGGCCGCCACCGCGACGGCGACGGCTCGCGGCGGCGGCCCACCTGGTTGTTCGTGGCCGCCGGCGTGCTGGTGGTGGTGGCGATGGTCGTCGCCGCGACCCAGTGGCTGGGTTCCGGCACGGACACCGCGCCCCAGGCCGGGCCCCCGGCCGACGCACCGTCGACCGCGGCCGGCACGCGCGCGGACCCGCTCGAGGAGCGGTTGCCCGCACTCCCCGGCGTCGCCAACCCGAACAACTCGACGATGTCCGTGGCGAAGGGCCGCGACCTGGGGCTCTACCTGCCGAAGACGGCGGAGCTGTTCACCGGCAACGGTGCCACACAGGTGATCTTCCGCGGATCCGGCGACGGCGCCGTCTCGTACCTGGTCGTGGTGGTGCCGACGACGAGCGCCGCCAACGCGCAGTCCGTCGTCGAAACCTTGTACCAGCAGGCGCTGGACGCCGGGTTCAAGCCGGTCCAGTCGGGGGTCCGGACGGTGTCCGGCAACGACGGCACGAAGTTCCTGAACACCACCTGGTACGGCTCGGGCAACAACGTCGTCATCGTCGGGACCGCCCAGCCCTACCACAGCCAGCTGGGGCTGAGCGGCGAGCAGGACCGGGCCGTGAAGGCGTTCGAAGACGTGCTGCCGGCGGGCTGAGCAGCAGGTCACGAATCGACCCTCTGGACCTCGGCGAAGGACCCTGAGTGCACAATGATGCGTGAGCCGGCTCGGCTGGCAACCGCTGACGAGAAGGGGGCCGGGTTTGTCCTGGCAGGAGGAACTGCGCCGGTTGGACGAAGAGCTGGCCGCTGGCCAGATTTCGGCGGACGACTACCGGGTGCGCCGGGACAGTGTCCTGTCCGCGGCAGTCAACGCCGACCCCCAGGCGGCGCCGGCGGGCAATCAGGCGGAGAGCACGCAGATCATCGCGCCGGTGACCCCGCCCCCCGGGCAGCCGCAGGCGGGCGCGGGCCCGTCGGCCGACCAGACCCAGATCGTGAACGGCTCGTTCGGCGACGCCGAACGCACGCAGGCGGTCAGCCAGGCCGGAGCGCCGCAGGGATGGGCGCCCGCGGGCCAGGGTGACGCCGAGCGGACCCAGGTCGTGCCCGGCGTTCCCCCGCAGTCGGTCGGCGGCGCGTTCCGGCCGCAGGGCCAGGGTTCCGGCGGGTTCCCGGCCCAGCAGCCGCAGTACCATCCCCCGCAGGGCCAGCAGCTGCCGTGGAACGTGCCGAGCCAGGACACCAGCACGCCGTGGGGCGGCTCGGAATTCCCGGCCGACACCAACTGGGTCGGCCAGGGCCCCGAGCCGTCGTTCGAGACGACGTCCCGGAAGGGCGGCAGCAAGAAGGTCGTCGCGATCATCGTCGCCGTGGTCGTCCTCGCCGGTCTCGGTGTCGGTGGCTACTTCCTGTTCTCCGGCAACGGCTCCGGCAACCCGACGCCGCCGGTCGCCTCGTCCTCCGGCCCGGCACCGACCCAGCCGAAGCCGAAGGACGACCGGGAGATCGCGAAGCTGCCGGGCACCGTGCAGTGGAACACCGACTTCCCGACCTTCGACGATCTGAAGGCGGCGAAGGTCCTCACCGACGAGGAGTACGACGCCCTCTCCGGCGCGAACCCGACCGTGTCCCGCGGATCGGCGTCGACGCTGCCCTCCGGGGCGACGGTCGTGGTCATGACCGTCAAGACCTCCGGCAGCTCCGCCGCGAGCGACGCGGTCGACAAGCTGGTCAACCTGCAGGCGAAGTACAAGCTGACGAAGTACACCGGCACCACGCCGCCCGGCGTCGAGGTGATGCAGCTCGTCCGCGAAGACGGCAAGGCGCTCGTGCGCGCGCACTACGTGCACAAGCAGACCGTCGTCCGGGTGCACGTGGACGGCGGCGACATGACCAGCGTGTCGCAGGTGTTCGACGAAATCCTCGCGAAGCAGCTGGTCGAGCTGCCCGCCAACGGCTGACATGTCGGGTCCCCGTCCCGGGCAGCCGGGGCCCCGGTCGGCCGCCTGCACCGTCGTCACCCGGGATCGGCTGGCGGCGGCCGAGGTGCTCGCCGCTTCCTACCGCGCCCACCACCCGGGGCACGACTTCGTCTTGCTGGTCGCCGACGGCGACACCGCGGCCGGCGACCTGGGCCTCGACCCCGACGAGTACTTCCGGCTGGTCACCTGCCACGCCGGTGCGGACCTCGCCGACGTCCTGCGCCCGCTGCTGCTCGCGAAGCTGCTCGACCGCTTCGACGTGGTCGTTCTGCTCGACCCGGAGGTCGAGGTCCACGCGCCGTTCGAGGACGTGACCCGGCTCGCGGGCGACCACGGCCTGGTCGCCGCCGCGGCCCTGCTCGCCCCGTTGCCGCAGGACGGCCTCGAACCCGAAGACGTGCCCGGCGTGTTCGACGGCTTCCTCGCCGCCGGGCAGGCCGCGCGGCCGTTCCTCGAGCACTGGGCCGGGCACGCCCGCCGCCGTCCGCCGCACCGGACCGGCGCCGACCGGGGGTGGCCCGAACTCGCGACCGGTCCGTTCGACCTGTTCGTCGTGCGCGACCCCGGGCTCGCGGTCGGCTACTGGAACCTGCACGAACGGCGCCTGGCCGGCGACCCGCCGACCGTGTCCGGGCGGCCGCTGCGGTTCTTCGCCTTCCGCGGCTTCGACCCCGAACGGCCGTGGCTGCTGACCGGCGACTGCCCCGAGCGGCCGCGCGTGCGGCTGTCCACCGAACCGGTCCTGCGCCGCCTGTGCGAGGCGTACCGCGACCGCCTCGGCCCGGCGGAGCCCGCCGAGAACCGGTTCGCCACCCTGCCGGACGGCTCGCCGCTGACCGTCCAAATGCGACAGCCCTACCACGAGGCGTGGCTCCGCGCCGAGCGTGCGCGCCACGCCCCCGATCCGCTCGACGTCGTCGACGGCAAGCTCCCGCCCCACCCCTTCGGCGACGACGGCGGCCGCGCGTTCCGCCAGTGGCTGGCCGAACCCGCGTCCCCGATCGACGCCGCCACCGGGCTGACCCGGCTGGCGGCCGCGGTGTGGCTCTCCCGGGTCGACCTCCAGGCGGTGTTCCCGCACCCGCGCGGTGCGAACGCCGACGGCTTCCGGCAGTGGTGCGCGACCCACGGCGTCCGGGAAGGACTGCTGCCGTCGTGGGCCCTGCCGGCTGCCCCGCCCCCGCCGGTCCCGCCGGTCGACGACTTCGGCGTCAACGTCGTCGGGTACCTGACGGCCGGGCTCGGGCTCGGCGAGATGGCCCGGGTCGTGCGGCGGGCGATCGCGGCCGCGGGGGTGCCGACGGTGTCGGTCGTCGAAGAGCACTCGCTGGCCGGCTCGGTCCACACCGGCCTCGCCACCCCGGACGACGTGGATGCGCCGCGGTTCGGCGTCAGCCTGCTGACGGTGAACTCCGACTTCACCCGGCTGATCCTCGACAGCCACCCGGACGCCGGCGCCGGCCGCTACCGGATCGGCCTGTGGGCATGGGAACTGGAAGACTTCCCCGCCGCGATGCATGACGGGTTCGCCCTGGTCGACGAGATCTGGACGCCGAGCGAGTTCGCGACGAGGGCGATCGCCGCGCACTCCCCCGTCCCGGTCCGGACCATTCCCGTGCCGGTGCCCGATCCGGGCCCGGTGGCGCGCGAGCCGGGTGCCACGACGCAATTCCTGTTCATCTTCGACTTCAACTCCACCGGTGGCCGGAAGAACCCCTGGGGAGTGGTCGACGCGTTCCGCCGCGCCTTCCCGGGCCGCGACGACGTCCGGCTGGTGCTCAAGGCCACCAGCGGGCACCGCAACACCCCGGCGGTCGAGCGGCTGCGCCGGGCGATCGGCGACGACCCGCGGATCGAGCTGGTGGAGCGGTACCTCACCGCCGCCGAACTCGACGACCTGTATGCCGGGACCGATGCCTACGTGTCACTCCACCGCAGCGAAGGGTTCGGGCTCACGGTCGCGGAGGCGATGGTCAGGGGGTTGCCGGTGATCGCGACGGACTACTCGAGCACGACCGAGTTCTTCGGGCCCGGGCACGGCTGGCCGATCCCGTGCACGATGACCGACGTCGGCCCGGGCTGGCCGCCCTACCACCCCGGCGGGCGCTGGGCCGAGCCCGACCTCGACGCCGCCGCGGCCGCGATGCGCGCCGTCGCGGACGACCCGGCCGAAGCCCGCCGGCGCGGCCAGGCGGCCCGCGAGCACGTACTGCGGACCCGGTCGACCGACGCGGCCGCGTCGTGGATGCGGGACCGGCTGGCTTCGGCGCACCGGACGTGGCTGGCCCGCCGGGCCCCCGAACCGCCGCGGCACCCGCTGGTCGCCCACGCCCGTCGCCTGCTGCGCCCGGTGCGGGCCGCGGCCCGCAAGTTCCGGGTGGCACCGTGACCACCACCGGACGAGGTCCCCGGCCGGCGCTGCCGCCGGTCTACGAGGCGTTCCTCCCGCGCGAACACGCCTTGTACCGGCCGCGGCACGGCCGCAGCCAGCTCGTCGCGCTGATCTGCGCGATCGTCTTCCTCGCGACGCCCGCCTTCTCGGCCGTGCTCGGTGCGCGCCCGAGCCAGTTCGAAAACCGGGCACTGACGCCGTTCCCGAGCTTCGGGCAGGGCTGGTCGTTCTTCCCGCAGTTCACCCAGTGGGCGACCGACCACCTGGTGTTCCGCGAGCAGGCGGTGCACGCGGCCGACGGCATCAGCCGGGGCGTTTTCGGCGAGCCGCCCCCGCTGAACCAGGAGAACCAGCAGAACCCGCTCCAGGTCCCGGTGCCGCCCACGAACGGCCCGAAGTACGACCGGCGGCAGTTCCCCAACGTGATCGAGGGCAAGGACGGCTGGCTGTACCTGGGCGACGAGGTCACCAGCCACTGCGTGCAGGCGTCGAACCTCGACACGACGTTCGCCCAGCTGCGCAGCTTCCGCGACGGCATCGAGGCGTCGGGACGGCAGCTGGTCGTGGTGGTCGCGCCGGACAAGGTGGGCATGGTCCCCCAGCACCTGCCGGGCAACTACCTGGGCAAGGACTGCCACGACGCGATCGAAGGCGACTTCTGGCGCCGCGTCGACGCCGAGAACTTCATGATCGACCCGCGCCGTCCCATCCAGGACTGGGCGAACCGCAAGGGCGCGCCGGTGTACGGGCCGCAGGACGCGCACTGGAACGACGAAGGCGCGATCAGCGCGGTGCGAGCCGTCCTGGAGAAGCTGCGGCCGGGCATCAGCGCGGGCTGGCGGATCCAGCCCAAGGAGGACTGGCAGGTGCCGGCCGACCTGCCGCCGCTGATCGGCCGGACCGGGCAGACCGAAGGCACCCACTACGCGCTCATGCCGGACGGCAAGACCGATCTGACGCGGCCGATGCCCGGCGACTACATCCCGCCGGTGCACACCGACACCGCCACCGGCGAAGGCACCTACGGCCTGCGGACGGCCTGGCTCGGGGACTCGTTCACCATCCGCGCCCTGCCGTACCTGGCCGCGACCTTCCGCGACCTGACCGCCCTGCACACCAGCACGGCCGACCACGACGGCGGCGCCGCGGCCGCGGACCTGCTGCAGCGCAGCGATGTCGTCGTCATCGAGCTCGCCGAGCGCGGGCTCGTCGTCGGCTCGGTTTCGATGCTGTCGCCGAACGTCCAGCAGAACATCTTCACCAAGCTCGCCCGCTGACCGCACCGACCCGGGGGAACGACGAATGGCTCCTGACCGCCTGGCCGCCGCACTGGCTCGCCTCGACGAACACCGCGAGCTGCACCTGCCGCTGCGCCGGACCGACCTGCTCGGCCGGCTGGCCCTCCGGTTCCTCTGGAAGCGCCAGGTCAAGTGGCAGGTCGAGGCCAACCTCGCCGTCCGGGACGCGCTGGTCGAAGTGCAGGAGCTGGTCCGCGCGCACCACGAGCAGCTGGGTGAAGCCGGCGGTCACGGCGTGGTCCGCGTCGACCAGCTGGCCCGCGAACTCGACCAGCTCCGGCAGCAGGACCAGACGTTGACGGCCGGGCTGAACCAGCGGCTGTACTCCGGTCTTGGCCGGCTCGAATCCCAGCTCAGCGACCTGCGGCTGCAGCAGGCCGAGCAGGGCGAAGCCGAGACGGACGCCGAGCAGCGCCTGAAGTCGCTGGAGGCCCAGGTCGCGGCCCTGACCTCGGCGGCGACCGACGTCCGGCTGCGGCACGCCCAGCTGGACGTGGCGCTCGACCGGATCCGCGCCGGGCAGCCGGTGCCCGAGGTCGCCCCGGCGGTCGCCGACCGCGAATCGTTCCTCGAGCTCGCGCTTTCGGAGCTGCTCGACGGCCCGGCCGACCAGGTCCGGGCCGCCCGCCGGGCCCACCTGCCGCTCCTTTCGGCAGCGCGGGAAGCCGGCGCGACCGGTCCGGTCTTCGACGCCGCCCCCGCTCGCGGGGAGTGGCTCGAGGTGCTGCGGTCCGCCGGCCTGCCGTACCGGGCCGCGTCGGACAACTCGCTCGTCCGGCAGCACTGCGCGGGACTCGGCCTCGACGTCGAACCGGCGGAGCCGCTCACGGCGCTGGCCGGGGTGCCGCCTCGCTCGCTGGGCGCGGTCACCGCGTTCCGGTTCGCCGAACGGCTGACGCCCGGTGCCTTCGCCCGCTTCGCCGACCTGGCCGCGACGGCGCTCCAGCCGGGCGGGGTGCTCCTCGTCGAGCTGCCGGGCGACGGCGAAGCCGGGCTGGACCCGTTCGCCTGCCCTCCGCTCCAGCCGATCTACCTGCGGTTCGTCGCCGAGTCGGCGGGCTTCGGCGACGTCGAGGTCCGGCCGTCGGAGCCGGCAGGCGGGCTCGGCGAACGCCGCTGCCTGATCGCCCGCCGATGACGGGCTCTCGCGCGCACGTCGCGATGTGGACGCCGCTGCCCCCGCAGACCAGCGGCATCGCCGACTACAGCTACCGGCTGCTCGCCGCGCTGGCCGAGCTCACCGACGTCGTCGCGGTGACCGACGGTCCCGGGGCCCGCTCGCCCCGCGGTGTGCCGATCGTCGGCCGGGACGAAGTCCAGGCCGACCTGCACATCTACCACATGGGCAACCACGCGGGCGTCCACGAGTGGATCTACCGGCGTGCCCTCGCCGTGCCCGGCCTGGTCGTCCTGCACGACCCGTCGCTGCTGGACTTCCACAACGGGATCTTCGGCGGCTTCCACACGTCCGAATTCGAAGCCGAAGTGCGCTACGCCCACGGCCCGATCCACGGCCGCAAGGACGATCCCGCCCTGCTGCACGGCATGCCCGTGCTCGAGGTCGACGGCGTGCCGACCCTGGACCGCGGGACGCTGACGATGGAACGCCGGCTCGTGACGGCCAGCCGTGGCGTGCTGGTGCACGACCCGCACACGGCGGAGTTCCTGACCGCGCGCTACCCGGGCGTCCCGGTGTTCCCGGTGCCGCTCGGCGCGACCCTGCTCGACACCGCCCGGCGGGACGAGATCCGGACCGGCCTCGGCTGGACCGACGACCAGGTCGTGTTCGGCGTGTTCGGTGGCCTGGGCGGGCACAAGCGGGTGCCGGCCGCGGTGCTGGCCTTCGGTGAGCTGCGCCGCCGCTGGCCGAACGCCCGGATGATCATCGCCGGGCACGCCGCCACCCCGGCCCTGCTGGCCGACCTGCGCCGGACCATCGAGCAGACCGGCGCCGCCGCGTCGGTGCACCTCGAGCTGTCCCCGGACGAGGACCGGTTCGACGAGCTGATCCTCGCCTCGGACGCCGTGATCAGCTTGCGCTGGCCGACGGCGGGCGAGACCAGCGCGACGATGATGCAGGCACTCGGCGCCGGGCGCGCGGTGATCACGAGCGACCTGCCGCAGCACCGGCACTTCGACCCGGCGTTCTGCTTCACCGTGCCCACCGATCCGATCGGCGAGGCGAAGGGGCTGTACCGGATCCTCGAACGCGGGATGTCCTGGCCGGAGGAGCTGCGCGCGGCGGGTGAGCTGGCCCGCAAGTGGGCGGCCGACCACGCGGACTGGCCGATCGCGGCGCGGGGGTACGCGGCCGCGGTCGAAGGGACGCTGTCGGCGCCGAAGCCGTCCTCGCCTCCCGAACGGCACGGCGTCAACGTGTTCGCCGACGTCCGGGCCACCACGGGGCTGGCGGAATCCGCGCGGCGGCTGACCAAGGTGCTCGCCGCGTCGGGCACCGGGCTGACGCTGACCGAGGTCGACAGCCACGCGCCCTACCGCACGGTCCCGGTCCCGCCGGAGCTCGCCGGGCTGCGGCGCGGCAAGGAGTTCGACGTCGACCTGTGGCTGCTCAACGTCAACGAGTGGCAGCTGATCCCCGAGCACGCGCTGGACCGCTACACGATCGGGCTGTGGGCGTGGGAACTGCCGTCACCCCCGGTCCAGGCGCGCCCGCACCTGCCGGGGATCGACGAGCTGTGGGTGGTCTCGTCGTTCGTCGCGGACGCCTTCCGCACCATCACGGACAAGCCGATCACGGTCGTGCCCAACGTCGTGCCATTGGCTCCGGACGCGGCCGGCGACCGGGCGCGGTTCGGCCTGCCCGAGGACGGCCTGATCGTGCTGTTCACCTTCAGCGCGTCGTCGAGCGACGCCCGGAAGAACCCGTGGGCGGTGATCGAGGCGTTCCGGCGGGCGTTCCCGGCCGGTGACCGCGGCACGCGGGCCCACCTGGTGCTCAAGGCGAACAACCTGGAGCTGTTCCCGAAGCTGGACGCGTCGCTGAGCGAAGCGGTCGCCGGGGTCGGCGGCACGCTGCTCCGGCGCGAGATGTCCCGCGCCGACATGGACACCCTGCTGGCGACGTGCGACGTGTACGCGTCCTTGCACCGCTCGGAAGGCTTCGGGCTCGGCATGGCCGAAGCGATGGCCATGGGCAAGGCCGTGGTGGCGACCGGCTTCGGGGGCAACACGGACTTCATGCCACCGGGCTCGGCCGCGGTGGTCGGCTACGACGTCCGGCCCATCGCCGCCGGCGACCACCGGTACGGCGGTGCCGGCTTCGGCGACTGGTACCCCGTGGGCCAGCTGTGGGCGGAACCGGACATCGACCAGGCCGCCCGCTGGCTGCGGACGCTCGCCGGCTCGCCGCGGCTGCGCGCGGAGATGGGGCGTCGCGCGGTCCGGGCGATCGAGGCATGGTCCGGTCCGGAAGCCGTCGGCCGGATCGTGACGGCCAGGCTCGCCCAGCTGGCCCGGGAGCGTCACTGACGCTGCTGGTCCTCCAGCTCGGCGACCCGGTGTTCCAGGGCGGCGGCCCGGCGCCGGGTCTCCTCGGCGGTGCGGCGCGCCCGCTCCAGCTCGCACCGCGCCTCGTCCAGCTGCTCGCCCAGCTCGGCGTGGGACCGCTGCACCCGCGTCACGGTCTCCTCGAGCCGGCGGATGTACCCGACCTCACCCGGCCGGGCGGCTTCCGAGGCGGCGAACTGCGCACGCAGCCGAGCCACCGCATACGGCTCGAAGTCGTCGAAGACGTTGGCCGGCGCCGAGAGCAGCTTCAAGCAGTCGGCGTCGTCGGCCTGGCGGTAGAAGCGGTTGAGCCCGTCGAACAACGCGCACCGGTAGCCGGCGTCGAGGAGCATCGGCTCCCACTCGCCGTGGGTCGGCGTCGGCGAGCCGGGCGCGGTCGCCTCGACCACGAGCACGCGCGGGCGGTGCCGCCGCCAGTCCGCGCCCTCGATCACCGCGCGTTCGGCGCCCTCGACGTCGATCTTGAGGAAGTCGATTTCGCCCGGGTGCGCGTCGAACAGCGCGGCCAGCGTCGTGACCTCGACCTCGACCGTGCGGACCTGCCAATCCCGGTCGTCGCGGTAGCGGACGGCCAGGTCGTCGTCGAGCGTCGACCAGCCCCACTCCTCCTCGACGACGTGCAGCTTCGCCGTTCCGGGCGTGGCCCCGACGGCGACCTGCAGGGTGCGGTCGCCGGGCCGGGCTTCCCGCAGCTCGCGGGCCTTGTCCGGGATCGGCTCGACGTTGATCCCCCGCCAGCCGCGGTCGTAGAAGTGCTTGGTGACCGAGGCGACCACCGGGTCGCCCGCCCCGAGGTCGACGTAGCGACCGGTTTCCTGCCCGGCGAAGACCCGGGCCAGGACGACGTCCTCCGCGTTCTGCGCGTAGGAGATCACGGGAGGGAGATCCCGGCCTTCGTGGCTTCGAGCCGCAGGTCGTGGTCGACCATCATGGTGACCAGGTCCTCGAAGCCGACCTCGGGCTTCCAGCCGAGTTCGGTGTGGGCCTTGGTGGCGTCGCCGACCAGGAGGTCGACCTCGGCGGGGCGGAAGAACCGCGGGTCCTGCTCGACGAACCGCTCCCAGTCGTCGAAGCCCGCGTGCTTGAACGCGAGGTCGACGAAGTTGCGGACGCTGTGCGTGCGGCCGGTCGCGACGACGTAGTCCTGCGGCTCGTCCTGCTGCAGCATCTGCCACATGGCACGGACGTAGTCGCCGGCGAAGCCCCAGTCGCGCCGCGGGTCGAGGTTGCCCAGCACCAGCTTTTCCTGCAGCCCCAGCTTGATCCGCGCGACGGCGTTGGTCACCTTGCGGGTGACGAACTCGATGCCGCGGCGGGGGCTCTCGTGGTTGAAGAGGATGCCCGAGCAGGCGAACAGGCCGTAGCTGTCGCGGTAGTTCACGGTGATGTCGTGCCCGAACACCTTCGCGACGCCGTAGGGCGAGCGCGGGTAGAACGGCGTGGCCTCGGTCTGCGGCGACTCGCGGACCTTGCCGAACATCTCGGAACTGGACGCCTGGTAGAAGCGGATGGGGTTGTTCTGGCTACCGCCGACCATCCGGACGGCGTCGAGCAGGCGCAGCACGCCGAGCCCGGTGACGTTCGCGGTGAGTTCGGCCTGCTTGAAGCTCAGGGCGACGAAGGAGATGGCGCCGAGGTTGTAGACCTCGTCCGGCTGCACCTGCTCCAGGACCCCGACCAGGCTGGACAGGTCCTGCAGGTCGCCCTCGACGATCTCGACGAACGGGTACCCCGCGCGGATCATGTCGATCCGGGGATTGTTCTGCCCCTTGACCAGGCCGAAGACCTCGTACTGCTTCTCGTGGAGGAGCTCGGCGAGGTATTGGCCATCTTGACCGGTGATACCGGTGATCAACGCACGACGCACCCGCTGAGGATAGCCGGGTGACCACGCGGCGGAGCAGGTTAGCCCGAAGGTGTGACTTCCGCCGTGTCGGTGAACGCCGTCCCCCTCCCGGACGCCCTCTGAGCAGAGCATCGGCCGGGAGAGGAGGCGCCGTGATCTGGATCGGCCTGGTCGGCGTCCTCGCCGTCGTGTTCCTGGTGCGGGCGGTCCGCGTGGTGCGCCGGGTCAGGCGGGGCGACGCGGTGTGACGAGCCCGGACTCGTAGGCCAGCACCACCAGCTGGGCGCGGTCGCGCGCGCCGATCTTCGTCATGATGCGGCTGACGTGGGTACGAGCCGTCGCCGTCGAAATCACCAGGTGGGCGGCGATTTCGTCGTTCGACATCCCGCCCGCCACCAGGCCGAGCACCTCGCGCTCGCGGTCGGTAATCTCCCGGACGGCGCTGGTGTCGATGCGCCGGTTTTCGGGGCGGCCGACGAACTCCTGGATCAGCCGGCGCGTGACGGTCGGCGCCAGCAGCGCTTCGCCGTCGGCGACGACCCGCAGCGCGCGCAGCAGCTCGACCGGTTCGGTGTCCTTCAGCAGGAACCCGCTGGCGCCCGCGCGCAGGGCTTCGTAGACGTACTCGTCGACGTCGAACGTGGTCAGGACCAGCACCTTCGTTCCGGCGAGGTCCGGGTTCGCGGTGATCCGGCGGGTGGCTTCGAGGCCGTCGACGCCGGGCATCCGCACGTCCATCACGACGATGTCGGGGTGGTGCTCGATCGCTCCGGCGACCGCTTGCTCGCCGTCACCGGCCTCGCCGACCACCTCGAAGCCGTCTTCGGTCTCCAGCAGCACGCGGAACCCGGCGCGGACCAGGACCTGGTCGTCGGCCAGCAGGACGCGGATCATGCTTCCCCCTCGATCGGTAGCTCGACGCACACTTCGAAGCCGCCGTCGACCGGCCCGGCGGTGCACCGGCCGCCGAGCGCCGCGGCGCGTTCGCGCATACCCCGGAGGCCGTGGCCCGGGGCCGGCTGGGCGGTGCCGCGGCCGTCGTCGCGGACCCGCAACGTGAAGGCCCCCGGTTGCCGCTCGAACCGGACGTCGACGCGGTGGGGCTGGTCGGCGTGCCGGACGACGTTGGTCAGCGACTCCTGCAGGATCCGGTAGGCGGCTGCGTCGACGGGTGCTGGGAGGTCGCCCGCTTCGCCGTGGACGCCGACCGCGAGCCCGGCGTCGCGGGCGTGGTCCAGCAGCTCGCCGGCTTGGGCGAGGCTCGGCGCGGGCGCCTTGTCCTCCCCCGAACGCAGCACGGCCAGGGTCGCGCGCAGGTCCTTGAGCGCGGACGCGCTGGCCGCCTTGATGTTCAGCAGCGCCTCTTTCGCCTGCTCGGGCCGCCGGTCGGCGACGTGTGCGGCAACCCCCGCCTGGACGTTGATCATCGCGAGGCTGTGCGCGACGACGTCGTGCACCTCACGGGCGATGCGCAGCCGTTCCTGCTCCGCGAGCCGGTGCCGGTGTTCGTCGGCCTGCTCGCGCCGGGCGGCGAGCGCGTCGAGCTGGTAGCGGACGGCGGTGCCGACGCCGATCACGGCGGTCAGCCAGACGACGAGGAAAGCGGCCCCGGTTTCCAACGCGAAAGACCTGGTCGTGATGACGTGCACGACGTAGGCGGCGGCGAGCGCCGAGGCACCGGTGACGCCCGCGGTGAGGGGTCCGCGCTGCCGGGTCAGCACGAACAACGCGACGGTCGGTACCAGGATGACCGGCCCACCTGGCAGGCCGGAGGTGTAGTAGCCGAACGCGGAGGCGGACGCGACCAGGAAGAGCGTCAGCGGGAAGCGGTGGACGAGCAGCAGCGTGAGGACGGTCGCGACGAGCCACGCGAAACCGATCGGCGGCAGCGGCGACGCCCCGGGCTGCCACCGCGACGACGCACTGGTCGCCCCGATCACGAAGACCCCGACGACGACGGCGCGCGCCACGCGTCCTGCCCACGGAGGCCTTCTCATCCCGCGAAACTACCTGCCGCGGCCAGGCTGCGCGTCCGTCTCGAAGCGCACTGCGGACGTACGTCGTCAGTCGAACACCAACGGCAGCTTCGCCGCCGTTTCCTCGTCGGCCGGGGTGTAGGTCGACACGGTGATCTCGGACCGGCGGCCGTAGTAGAGGTAGGTGAAGTTGAACTGCAGCAGCCCGACGTCCGGGTGCAGGTACCGCTTGGTGCGGATCGGCTCCGAGTTGACGTCGTGGTGCGGCCACAGCTCGGCGAACAGCGGCGATTCGGCCTTGAGCCGCTTCACCAGCTGCTTCCACGCCGGCTCCGCGACGTGGTCGGCCATCGCCGCGCGGAAGGACGCGATCACGCGCGGGATGTTCGCCTCCCAGTCGAGCATCCGCTTGCGCCACTCGGGGTTGAGCAGGCACTGGACCAGGGTGTTCCGGTCGCCGAACGGGATGGCGTCGACGTCGCCCATCAGCCAGGTGTAGCCGCGGTTGTAGGCCAGCAGGTCGCAGCGGGCGTTGCGGACCGCGACCGGGTACGGCTCGAGCTTCTTCAGCATCAGCTCCATCGCCGGCGTGATGACCTGGCAGTCTTTTTCGTTCTCCGGTTCGGGCGCGCCGGCCAGCCGGAAGAGGTGGGTGTGCTCGTGCGGGTCGAGCCGCAACGTGCGGGCGATCGCCTGCAGGACCTGCTCGGACGCGTTGATGTCGCGGCCCTGCTCGAGCCACGTGTACCAGGTGACCCCCACGCCGGCGAGCTGCGCGACCTCTTCGCGGCGCAGCCCCGGCGTCCGGCGGCGCCCCATGATCGGGAGGCCGACCTGCTCGGGCGTGATCCGTTCACGCCGGCTCCGCAGGAACCTCGCCAGCTCCTGGCGGCGGAGTTCGGATTCGACAGCGGTGGTCATGGTGCCAGGATGGCACGCCGTCGAACCTGGTACCAGGTAGTGACAGTACCCGGATAAACAACAACTGGTACCAGTTTAAAAGTGGGTCGATCGTAGTACCCATGACCACGACTGAACTTGCGCCGAGCACCCCGGGCGCCCAATTCCGGCCGGGACTGACCCCCGCCGGCCTGGTCACGGTGCTGCTGGGGGCGGCACTGCCGATCATCGACTTCTTCATCGTCAACGTCGCACTCCCGACGATCAACGCCGATCTCCACGCGTCCACCGCGACCCTGGAACTGGTGGTCGCCGCCTACGGCATCGCGTACGCGGTGCTGCTGGTGGTCGGCGGCCGGCTCGGCGACTCGTTCGGCAGGCGGCGGCTGTTCTTCTGGGGCCTCTGGCTGTTCACGCTGACGTCGCTGGCCTGCGGGCTCGCCCCGACGGCCGGCACGCTGGTGGTGGCCCGCGCCGTGCAGGGGGCGGCGTCGGCCCTGCTGCTGCCGCAGGTGCTCTCGATCATCCAGGCGACGACGTCCGGCGAAGAGCGTTCGCGCGCGCTGGGGCTGTTCGGCGCGACCGGCGGCCTCTCGACGGTGGTCGGCCAGCTCCTCGGCGGCGGCCTGGTGGCCGCGGACCTGTTCGGCACCGGCTGGCGGCCGATCTTCCTCGTGAACGTGCCCATCGGCCTGGTGGTGCTCCTGCTGGCCCGCCGCCTGCCGGAGAGCCGCGCGCACAACCCGCTGGGCGTCGACCGCCTCGGCACGCTGCTCCTGGCGGTCACGCTGCTGTCGCTGCTGGTGCCGCTGATGGAAGGCCGGGCACTGGGGTGGCCGGCGTGGACGATCGCGCTGCTGGCCCTGTTCCCCTTTTCCGCCGCGGCCCTGGTCCACGTCGAGCGGCGCCTGGAGCGGACCGGCGGCACGCCGCTGCTGCCGCCGTCGGTGCTGCGCCTGCCGAGCGTCCGGCGCGGGCTGATGGTGGCGATCCCGTTCTTCGGCGCGTTCGGCTCGTTCATGTTCGTCTACGCGATGACGCTGCAGGAAGGCCTGCACTTCGGCCCGCTCGGCGCGGGCCTCGCGCTGACGCCGCTGGCGGTCGCGTACTTCACGGTGTCGATGCTGAGCAGCCGCCTGGTGACCCGCTACGGCCAGAAGGTCGTCCCGGTCGGCGGCGCGATCACGGCGGTGGGCATGGTGGCGCTGCTCTGCACGACGCTGTCCACGTGGCCGCACGTGACGATCCTCGACCTGGCCCCGTCGATGGTGGCGATCGGCGTGGGGAACGCGCTGGCGATGACGACGCTGTTCCGGATCGTGCTGTCCCACGTGCCAACGGACCTGGCCGGGGTGGGGTCCGGCGTGATGACGACCAACCAGCAGACCTCGCTGGCGCTCGGCGTCGCGACGCTGGGGAGCCTGTACGCGGCGCTCTCGGGTTCGCTGGGGAGCCGGGACGCGTTCGCGCTGGTGATCGGCCTGGTGGCGGTGCTGGCGACGATCGTCGCGATCACCGGGCGGCGGCTGCCGGACCCCCGGGTGTGACGGCGGAGAGGAAGGCGGACCACGCGGCCGGCGGCACCTCGAGTGCCCCGGCCGCGGGGGCTTTCGAGTCCCGGGCGGCGGTGGCAGTGCCGGTGAGGAAGTCGTTGTAGCCCGGGATGTACCCCTGCTCGATGCGGCTCAACTTCGACGTCGAGAACCGCAGCGGGCGCCCGGCATCCTCTTGGCTGAGCCCGGCCGCCTCGCGCAGCTTGCGCAGGGTGCGGCCGAGCTGGCGTCGCCGGTAGTTCGGCTTGACCGGCCGGTCCACGGAGCACCGCAGTGATCGGTACCAGGGCTGGACCGTCCGGTACGGGACCGCGTGCGCGCACGACTACCTGTTCCGGAAGCGGGCGCGGCCCGGGACGTTCGTCGTCAGCGTCTACCGGCTCTTCCCGGGACGGCGGGACCACGTTGTCACCGTCCGGGTGAACTGGCCGCCGGAAAAAAGCCGAAGTTCACCCGTCGGAAAAACCGGGCGCCGGACGACTATGGAGGTGTGACGGAACCTCGGGTACGACCGGACCCGGCCTTCGCGCTGCTCGGGTTGTACGAGACGGCCCTGCCGGAGGTCTACGGGTACCTGCTGTCCCGCTGCGGCGACCGCACGCTCGCCGAGGAACTGACGTCGGAGACGTTCCTCGGGGCGGTCGCCGCCTGTCGCAAGGAGTACGCACCTCCAGTGAGCACCGGGTGGCTGATCGGCGTCGCCCGGCACAAGCTCGCCGACCACTGGCGGCGCAAAGAACGTGAGGAACGCGGACTGCGGCTGGTTCACGACAGCGAACCGGACGTCGACGACCCGTGGGACGAGCAGCTCGACGCCCTGCGCGCGAGACAGGTGCTCGAGTCGCTCGGACCGCACCACCGGGCGGCGCTGACCCTGCGTTACGTCGACGGCCTCGGCGTCCCCGAGGTCGCCGGCCACCTGGGGCGCAGCGTGCACGCCACCGAGGCGTTGCTCGTCCGGGCACGTGCCGCGTTCCGGCGCGCTTACGAGCAGAAGGAGGGTCGCGATGCCTGAGCCTTTCGACGCGCTTCGCCGTCCCTCCGCGCGGGTCGCCCCCGACCCGGACTTCGCCGCCGAACTACGCGACAACCTGCGTCGCTTGATCTTGAACGGAGCCGATATGACGACCACTTCAGAAGCACCGGCAACAGCCGCCGAATTGCGTTCGCTGACGCCCTACCTCGCGGTGTCCGATGCGCGGGCCGCCCTCGACTTCTACGTCGAGGTGTTCGGCGCCGTCCGCCGCGGCGAGCCGATCCTCATGGACGACGGCCGCATCGGGCACGCGGAACTGGCCATCGGCGACGCCGTGCTGATGCTCGCCGAGGAGTACCCCGAGATCGGGCACATCGCGCCGGGAGAAGGGGGCGCGTCGGTGCGGGTCGAGGTGCCGGACGTGGACACCAGCGTCAACCGGGCGCTGGAGCTGGGCGCGACGCTGATCCGCGCGGTGAGCGACTCGCCGTACGGCCGGGGCGGCTCGTTCCGCGACCCGTTCGGGCAGCGCTGGCTGGTCTCGCAGGCGACGCCGAAGCCGTCACCGTCCCCCGGCGAGGCCATGTACTTCACGTTCCAGGTACCCGAGGCCGAGCCCGCGAAGTCGTTCTACGGCGCGGTGCTGGGGTGGGAGTTCACCCCGGGCTCGGTCTCGGACGCGTGGTCGTTCTCGGGCCCGGGCCTCGAGGGCGGCCTGTGGGCCGGCGACCGCCAAGTGGGCTGGAAGCTGATGTACGCGGTCGACAACCTCGAAGCGGCGTTGACGCGGGTGCGCGAGCAGGGCGGCCAGGCGGGCGAGGTGGAGAACCACCCGTACGGCACGACGGCCGATTGCACCGACAACCAGGGCATCGAGTTCTGGCTGTGGGAGCGGCCCGGGAAGTGAGGAATCCCATCCGCCGGGCCGCGCGTTCGGGCGCACACTCGAAGCATGGCCGGGCAATGGGTGCCGCGTGACCACGACGAGCTGACCGCGGGGTGGCGGTTGTGGCTCGAACTCGGCTCGTCGGTGTGGCCCCGGCCGGGGTGGGACGGCAGCCCGGACGAAGCCGTGCGCGGAGTCTGCGAGTTCCTCGGCTCCTGCGACCGGATTCTCACCGAGTACCTGGACTCTGGTGGATCAACCGATGCGGAGGTCGCCGGGCTGATCCGGTCGATGCACTTGGCCGCGAGCTGGATCCGCGAGCTGTGGCAGGGCGACACCGTCCCACTCGACGCGGAGCGGATGGCGTTGCTGCACAGTGATCTCGCCGGCTTCGCCGACCACGCCCTCGGCGTGCGCACTCTGCTCGCCGAGGGTGGGGGCTGGGCCTCGCTGACGCTCTAACGGCCGGCCGCGTACCCCTGCATGCCGCGTGCGTTGGCCGCCGCTCGCAAGACGCCGCCGGTTCGGGACACCGCCGAGAGGCGGCCCAGCGCCCAGTCACCCGCGTCGACCACGGAGTGGCCGCGCTCTCGCAATGCGTCCAAAGTGGACGTGCCCAGCCGGGACTCCACCACCAGCTCGCGCGGGTTCCACGAGCGCGGGTAGAACGAACTCGGGAACGCCGTCGTGTGCCAGGCCGGCGAGTCGATCGACTCCTGCAGGTTGAGCCCGCCGTAGACGTGGGCCAGCCACAAACACAGCTGCCACTGGTCCTGCTGGTCGCCGCCGGGAGTGCCGAAGGCCAGCGTCGGGACTCCGTCGCGCAGGGCGAGGGAGGGGGACAGCGTGATGCGCGGCCGCTTGCGCGGGGCCAGCGAATTGGGCAGGCCCTGCTCCAGCCAGAACATCTGGCCACGCGAATCCAGGCAGAAGCCCAGCGACGGGATCGTCGGGCTGGACTGCAGCCAGCCGCCGGACGGGGTGAGGGATACCAGGTTGCCCGCCGCGTCCACCACGTCGAGGTGGACCGTGTCGCCGCGGGTCTGGCCCTGGGGGCCGACCGTCGGCTCGCCCGTTGCGCCGCCTTCCGGCTGGACTCCCTGCAGCGAGTCCAAGATCGCCGGGAGACGTGCCGGGCCGCGGGCGTCTCCCGGGCGAAGCTCAGCCGAAGCGGACTCGCCGATCAGGGCTCGGCGGGAGTCCGTATACGAAGCCGAAAGGAGCACGTCCAGCGGGACGTCCGTGTCGCCGTACCAGGCCTCGCGGTCCGCGAAGGCCAGCTTCGCCGCTTCGGTCGCCAGGTGCACCGTGCGCTCCGACGGGATTCCGTCTACATAGGACAGCTCGTCGCGGAAGCCGTGCAGCAACAGCGCCTGTTGCAGCAGCGCCGGTCCCTGCGTCCAGCCGCCCATTTTGACCAGGCGCCAGTCGCCGACGTCCACGAACGCCGGTTCTTCGTACGTCGCCGACCACGACGCCAGGTCGTCGCCCGTCAGCAGGCCCGCGTGGTCGCGGCCGGAGTCGTCGCGGAACGCCTGACGGCTGAACAAATCGATCTCTTCGGCGACGAACCCCTGTGACCAGGCACGACGTCCCGCGTCGAGCTGCGCCTCCCGGCCCGCGACCGACTCCGCCTCCCGCAGCAGACGCTCCCACGTGTCCGCCAGGACCGGGTTCCGGTGCAGGCCGGAGGCGGGCTTGCCGTCCGGCATCCACAGGGCCGCCGATGTCGGCCAATGCTCGGTGAACAACCGGGAGACGGCCTGGATCGTGTCGCCGACCCGCGACACCAGCGGGACGCCGTTGCGCGCGTAGCCGATCGCGTACGACAGCACCGACCGCAGCGACTTCGTCCCGTAGTCGCGAAGCAGCAGGAGCCAGCCGTCCCAGGCGCCCGGGACGGTCGCCGGGAGCAGGCCGCTGCCGGGGATCAAATCGAGCCCCAGCGACGCGAAGTGCGAAGCGGTGGCCCCCGCGGGCGACGGGCCTTGGCCGGCCAGCGCCCGCGGGGTCGGGTCGTCCGCTGTCACGAAGAGGCCGGGCACCTGGCCCGCCGGGCCGCACAGGTGCGGCTCGGCGACCTGGAGGACGAAACCGGCGGCGACCGCCGCGTCGAACGCGTTGCCGCCGTCCTCCAGCACCGCCATCCCGGTGGCCGAAGCCAGCCAGTGCGTCGATGCCACCATCCCGAAGGTGCCGGTCAGCTCCGGCCTCGTCGTGAACATGCCCCGATAGTACGCATTGCTAAGGAACTTTCACCAGGATGCCGGGCGACGCCGTTCCGGCTCGTACGGCTGCGTGATGATTTCCATCCCGTTGCCGCCAGGATCGAGGAAATAGACGCCACGGCCGCCGTGGTTGTTATTGATCTCGCCGACCTGCTTTCCCATCGGGTCGGCGTGGTAGGTCACGCCGGTTTCGACGAGCCGCGCGAAGACGGCGTCGAAGTCGTCCTCCGGGATCAGGAAGCAGTAGTGCTGCAGGCGCAGGTCTTCTTCGGGGATCGTCGCGAAGTCCAGCCGGACGCCGTTGCGCGTCTCGACGGGGATGAACGGGCCCCATTCCTCGCCGACTTCGAGACCGAGCAGGTTCGCCAGGAACTCGGCGGATTCCCGGTTGTTCCGGGACGGGACGATCAGATGGTTCAATTCAACGGAAACGGATACTGACACGGTTGAAATGCCTCCGGGGCACTCCCGCCACCTCCATGCCTCACCCAGCCGGTGACCGACACGCGATGCCGTGCGGCCAGCCTAACCAAGATCCGGTTCTCACGAAACCTTGATTCGCGCCGCCGCCCGCGGCCGCCCGACGCCCTGCCAGGACAGCCCCGCGTCCACGATCACCCGCGGGTCGAGCAGGTTGCGCGTGTCGACGACGTCGATGCCCTCCATCAGCTCGGCCATCGCGGCCCAGTCGAGGTGCTTGAACTCGGCCCACTCGGTCAGCACGACGACGGCGTCCGCGTCCTTCGCGACCTGGTAGGCGTCGTCGACGACGGTCATCCCGGCGATCTCGCCGTCGACGGCCGGGTCGTAGGCGATGAGTTCGGCGCCCAGCGCGCACAGCACCGACGAGACGGCGAGCGCGGGCGAGTCGCGCAGGTCGTTGGTGCCCGCCTTGAACGCCAGGCCCAGCACGCCGATCCGGGCGCCGGCGAGCGTCCCGCCGACCGCGCCGGCGATCTTCGCGACGATCCGGTCGCGCTGGGCCAGGTTCTCGTCGATGGCGGAGGTCAGCATGGTGAAGTCGTAGTTCACCGACTCGGCCACCTTGACCAGCGCACTGGTGTCCTTGGGCAGGCAGGAGCCGCCCCAGCCGGGGCCGGGCTTGAGGAACGTCCGCCCGATGCGCCGGTCGTACCCCATGCCCTCGGTGACGAGGTCGATGTCCGCGCCGAGCCGCTCGCACAGCTCGGCGATCGAGTTGACGTAGGAGAGCTTCAGCGCGAGGTAGCAGTTCGCGGCGTACTTCACCAGCTCGGCGCTGGCCGCATCGGCGACGACGACGGGCGCGTCCAGCTCGGCGTACAGCTCGCCCACCCAGCGGGCGGCGGCGAGGTCGTCCGAGCCGACGACGATCCGGTCCGGGCCCAGGAAGTCCGCGACCGCGGTGCCTTCGCGGAGGAATTCGGGGTTCGACACCACCGGCACGTCGGTGCGCCCGACCAGCTCCTGGATCCGCTTCGACGTCCCGACCGGCACGGTCGACTTCGTGACGAGCGCGCAGCCGGCGGGCAGGACGTCCCCGATCTCGGCCGTCACCGCCTCGACCGCGCGCAGGTCGGCGGAGCCGCCGGCTCCCATCGGCGTCGGCACGCAGAGGAACACCGCCTGCGCGTGGCGAACCGCGTCCCGAGCGCCGACGACGAACTGGAGGCGCCCGGCCGCGATCGCGCGGTGCACCAGGTCGGCGAGCCCGGGTTCGAGGATGTCGACGCGGCCCGCACCCAGGCGGGAGATCTTGGCGCGGTCGACGTCCACGCACGTGACGTAATGACCCAGGCCGGCCAGGCAGGCCCCCGTGGTCAAGCCGACGTATCCGGTTCCTACCACCACGATCCGAGCTGGCGTCATGCTGCTGAAGGTGACAGCCGGAGTTGGCCACCGCGCTAACGGAAACAGTCGGGCCCGGGAGCGGTGAGCGAAGACACGAACCGCAGCGATGCGAACGAGCGTTAACCTGGTCCGCGAACCACAGCGAAGGGAACCGCAAAGATGCAGATCACCGACACCGCGGCGCTCGTCACCGGGGGCGCCTCCGGCCTCGGCGGGGCGACGGCGAAGGCCCTCGCGGCCAAGGGGGCGCGGGTGTTCGCGCTCGACCTGGCGTCGTCCATCGAGAAGGCCGAGCACGTCGACGGCATCACCTACGTCGAGGCCGACGTCACCGACGTCGAGCAGGTCGAGGCCGCCGTCGCGACGGCCGCGGGTTCCGGCGTGCCGCTGCGGACCGTGGTGAACTGCGCCGGCATCGGGCCGTCCGCGCGGATCCTGTCCAAGAAGGGCCGCCACGACCTCGCGCTGTACGCGAAGGTCATCCAGATCAACCTGGTCGGCACGTTCAACGTGCTGACCATCGCCTCCGAGGCGATCGCCAAGACCGAGCCGCTCGAGGACGACGCCCGCGGCGTCATCATCAACACCGCTTCCATCGCGGCCTTCGACGGCCAGATCGGGCAGGTCGCCTACTCGTCGTCCAAGGGCGGCGTCGTCGGCATGACGCTCCCCGCGGCCCGCGACCTGGCCTCGCACGGCATCCGCGTGCTGACCATCGCGCCGGGCATCGTCGACACCCCGATGCTCGCCACGGTCAGCGACGACTTCCGCGCGTCGCTCGCCGCCGGTGTCCCGTTCCCGAAGCGGCTGGCGCGGCCGGACGAGTACGCGCAGCTCGCGCTGTCGCTCATCGACCACGACTACCTGAACGGCGAGGTCGTCCGGATGGACGGCTCGCTCCGGATGGCCCCGCGCTGACCCCGAGGGCGGCACTTTCCCGTGGAAAGTGCCGCCCCGGCGGATCAGCGGGTCAGCCGGACTTCCAGGCCGATGCCGTCGGTGGTCACCGAGCAGGCTCCGAACGCGCTTTCCGCGGCCAGCGCCTCGAACTGCTCCCGGGTGAACGCCCGGCGCCGCAGCCACGCCAGCGTCTGCCGGACGGTGAAGCCGCTGACCGCGCCGACGTTCATCCCGGCGACCTCGCGGCCGATGTCCGCGCTCGTGGCCTCGTGGTTGAGGTCCTGGATCACCGCGAACCCGCCCGGGCGCAGCACCCGGTGCATCTCGTTCAACGCCGTCACCGGCTGCCGGAAGTTCTTGAACGCGGCCTGGCAGATCAGGAAGTCGAACGACTCCGCGGCGAAGGGCGCGTGCGTGATGTCGCCTTGGCGGAAGTCGATCTCCAGGCCCGCGGCGTTCTCCCGGGCGATCTCGACCATCGTGTGGCTGATGTCGAGCCCGGTGACGCGGAAGCCGCGCTTCGCCAGCTCCACGGCGAAGAAGCCGGGCCCGGGCGCCACCTCCAGGATTTCCGCGCCGTCGGCCAGCCCGGCGGTCACTTCGGCCGCGAGCCGCCGGTACCGCGCGAGCTGCGGCTCCGTCCCCCGGTTCTTGGCGTACCAGCGGGCCTGCAGCCCCTCCATCTCGGGCACCTTGTGCTTGCGGGTCGTCTCCATCGGTTCCTACCTCTCCACGAACTCCCCCAGGTCGTCCGGGAATTCGCCGGTTTCGTGGTATCGGCGCCACGCCTCGATGCCGGGCAGCGCGCCGGTGGTCAGTTCTTCGAGGAAGCCGCGCACCCAGCGCCCCTCGGCCTCCGTCATCGCGAGGTCGTATTCGACCTCCACCAGGAACAGCCGCGGCATCAGCGGCCGCAGCTGGTCCAGCGCCGCCCGCTGTGCCCCGGCGTGCTCGTCGAGGCGCGCGAGCCGCTCCCGCAGCCGGCTGACGGCCTGGTCCGGACCCAGGACGCCGATCATCGACAACCCGGCCTTGAACCGCGGGGGTTCCGGGTCGACCGTGCCGACGAGCTCGCGGACCCAGTCCTCGAACTCCTCGCGCCCGGCCGGAGTGATCCGGTAGACGGTCCGCTCGGGCCTCCCGCCGTCCTTGACGCTCTCGACAGCTTCGAGGAACCCGTGCTTTTCCAGGTTCGCGACGACCGTGTAGAGCGATCCCCACTTGATCGGCATGTCGGCGTCCTTGCCCCGTTGCTTGAGCACGGCCGCCATCTCGTACGGGTGCATCGCGCGCTCCAGCGCGACGGACAACACGGCCAGGCCCAGCATGCTGGCGACCTTCCGCTTCTTCATGCCGACTCCTCGTTCACGAGTACTCGCAGACGAGTATACGCAAGACGTGTCAGCAGGCAAGTGTCTTAGTAGACGAATTACTCAGAGGTCGAACATGTAGGGCACTTCGGCCTGCGCCCGGGCGTCGATCCACTCGCGCAGCGCGCGCGTCGCGAGGACGTCGTCCTCGTTGTAGCGCAGGAGCCGTTCACGCTGGTCGTCGTCCGGTTTCTCGCCGTCCATGCCCACGGCGTCGCGGTACCAGCGCATCGACGCCTCGCCGCCCGCCTCCGGGTCACGCCAGGAGAAGCCGGCCACCGGGGCGATCACCTTCAGGCCCTTGCCGTGGGAGCACAGGAACTGGTCGGTGACGCTGCGGAAGAGGTCCACCCACTGCTCGGAATCCACAAAGGACTGGATGTCCTTCTTCGCCGGGACACCGGGGTGGTCGCCGAAGCGCTCGACGGAACCGAAGAGCCAGCGGTTCTCGGCGAGCGCGTTGTAGCAGTAGGCGCGGAAGGTCAGGCCCGCCGCTTCGGTGCGCTCGCGGACGTCGGTGAGCCAGGCCCAGAACTCGGCGAAGGAGCGGGCCTCGTCGTCGGTCGGCAACGGGTCCCACGTCGCGAAGGCGCGGTAGCCCTGCGGGACGCCGATGTCGGCGCCGCTGAGCAGGCAGCCCCAGAGGTACGCGCCGGCGTCGCCGAAGCTCTCCATGTCGACGTCGACCTCCACGTCGGCGCGTGGCACCTCGACCCGGCCGACGCGGCGCACGAGCGTCAGGTCGGCCAGCCAGGCCCGGGCGAGCACGACGGCGTCCGGGAAGGTGACACCGGTCCAGTTCACCGCCGGCGACTCGCCCGCCGGGTCGAGCGCGGCCAGCTGGTCCACAGTGGACACGCCGGCGCGGCGCAGCTCGACCGCGTCCTCGCCCCGGACGACGAGGCTGACGTCGCGGGTCTCGGTGAGCACGACCTCGCACGTCGGCCACCACGGGCAGCGCCGGCACTCCAGCACGCGCGACGGCTCCGCGAGGGGCTCTTCGCCGTTCGCGGCGGCGGTGGCGATGGCCAGCCGGTCGGCGAACCGGGCTTGGTACTCGGTGAGCGCGGTGCGCCCGCCCGGCCAGGTGCCCGCGGTGAGGTCGTGCCAGACGACGACGTCGGCGTCGAGGCCGATGACGCCGCCGAGCGCGAGGCTCTCGTCGGCCTGCCCGAGCGTCTGCAGCATGCGGTGGATGTGCACGAGCCGGAGCTGGTCGCGCGGCTGCGACCGGACCTTGCGGCCCTCGTCGGCCGCGCGGTGGGCCGGGTCGAGGTCGGTCATGCCGGTGACGATCGCGCCGGTGCCGCGGTCGGTGATGCGGTGGCGCACGACGAGCACCGGGATGTAGCCGCGGCCGGTGCGGACGAGCAGGTCGATGCCGCCACGCCGGTGCCCGGCCGCGTCGACCGGCAGCAGCGCGCCCCAGATGTAGCGCGCCCCGTCGGCGAAAGCCTGCAGCGTCTGCTCGACGCGCTCGTGGGCGGGGAGGTCGCGGCCGATCTTCACCCAGTGGTCGTCGTTGGCGGCCATCAGCCGGGTGACGATGTCCTCGCGGTGCGCGGTGGCGTCGTCGATCCGCTGCTGCGCGGTGGGGTCGGGCGGGGAAAGCGGTACCTCGCGCATGGCGGGGTCGTGTTCGAGGTGCACCCGGCGACGGCAGCGGCTGACCGCGCCCGCGTCGAGTACCACCTCGGTGTTCATGGAGATCACTCTAGATTCCCACCGCCGAGCCGACATGCCCGCCACCCAGGCGACCAGTAAGTTCGACCTCGACACGTCGCAGGAGGTGCCATGGCGCGCAAGGCCAAGGTCGAGGGTGAAGCCAGGTTCACCCCAAAGAGGGCGAAGAACGCGGTCGCGGTGGCGAAGGTGCTCGGCCCGGCGGTGATCCCGGTGGTGGCGCCGCTGGCGGTGCGCGCGGCGGGCGCGGCCCGGGAGGCGTACGACCGCTACCAGGCGCGCAAGCTGGGAGTCTCGGTCGACCGGCTGGGCGAGTACACCGGCCGCGGCGCGGCCCTGCACGCCCGGATCGCGGGGGTGGCCGAGGGCTGCCAGGACCTGCGGAAGTCGGAGAAGGCTTCGAAGGCGGACCAGGAGTTCGCCCAGGGGGCGCTGGGGACGTTGGAACAGCTGTCGGCCTCGGTCCGCGCGGGGGAGCGGATGCCGGCGGCGCGGCGCAAGTCGGTGCACCGCGCGGTGGCCGGCGAGCTGGAGCGGCTGGAAGGCCAGCTGCTGCACCGGCTGGGGATCTGACCGCGGCGGCCCCCGGCGCCTTCGCACCGGGGGCCGCTCCGGTCACTGGATGAAGCCCTTCTTGACCATCCAGTCGTGGGCGACCTTGCCCACGTCCTTGCCGTCGACGTCGACCTGCTTGCAGAGCTCCACCATCTGGTCGTTCGTGATCGCCGCGCTCACCTTCTCCAGCGGGCCACGGACCTCCGGGTGCTGCTTCAGCCACTCCGTGCGCAGCGTCGCCACCGCGTTGTACTGGGGGAACGCTTTCTTGTCGTCCTCGAGCACCCGCAGGTTCAACCCCGAAATGCGGCCGTCCGTGGTGAAGACCTCGCCCACCGGGCAGGTTCCGCTCGCCACCGCCGAATAGATCGTGCCGATGCCGAAGTTCTTCACCGTCGGGTTCTGGAAGCCGTAGGCCTTGACCGCCGCGGGGAAACCGTCCTGGCGGCTGGTGAACTCCGTCTCCAGGCAGAACACCGCCTGGTCCGGCTTCTGCTTGACGAAGGCCGCCAGGTCGGACGTCGTCTTCAGGTTGTTCTTCGCGCCGTACTCCTCCGTCACCGCGAAGGCGTACTGGTCGTTCAGCGGCGAATAGTTCAGCCAGGTGACGCCGAACTTCTCCTCGTCCGCCTTGGCCGTCGCCTCGTACTGGGCCTTCTCGCCGCCCGGGACCGGGAGCTCGTTGCCCTGGTAGTTGATCCAGCCCGTGCCCGTGTACTCCCACGTGACGTCCGTCTGGCCCGACAGCAGCGCCTGGCGCGAGGAGTTCGACCCCTTGATGTCGGACAGGTCGACGACGTCGGCGCCGGCCGCCGTCAGGGCCATCTCGGCCATGTACGCCAGGATGATGTTCTCGGTGAAGTCCTTCGACCCCACCGTCACCTTCACCCCCTGCAAGGCCGGGATCGGCTGGATCGAGCCCGGCTTGATGTCGTACGGGACCCCCTGGTTGACCGTCAGCCCGCAGGACGACAGCGTCACCCCCAGCAGGGCCACGGCGAACAGCCTCCGGAGTTTCATCGCAGCCCCTTCGGTCCGAAGAACTGTTCGGCGACCGCGCCCACCCAGTCGACCAGCAGCGCCAGCGCGACGGCCAGCACCGAACCGGTCACCAGCACCGGGGTCAGGTTCAGCTTGTAGCCGGTGTCGATGAGCAGCCCGAAGCCGCCGGCGTTGACGAACATGCCGAACGTCGCCGTGCCGACCGCCAGGACCAGCGAGGTGCGCAGGCCGGCCAGGATCAGGGGGACGGCCAGCGGGAGCTCGACCCGCCAGAGCACCGCCGTCGCCGACATCCCGATGCCGCGGCCCGCGTCGATCAGCGCCGGGTCGACCTGCTGGATGCCGACCATCGTGTTCCGCAGCACCGGCAGCAGCGAGTAGAACGCCAGCGGCAGCGCCGCCACCCAGATCCCGCCGGTCGCGCCGGTGACGATGAACCACAGCACCAGCACACCCAGCGCGGGCGCGGCCTGGCCGATGTTCGCGATCGCCAGGAAGACCGGGGCCAGGAAGCGCGCCCACGGCCTCGTCACGATCACCCCGAGCGGGACGGCGACCAGGACGACGATGGCGGTCACCACGAGCGTCATCAGCAGGTGGTCCCACAGCGCCGTGAACAAGGTGGACGCGTTGAGCGTCTCCTTCTCCGTCGCGTTCAGGCCGCTGGAGAACACCGAGACCAGCGTCACCGCGACGATCACCAGCACCACGATCGGCTGGGCGAACAGCCGGACGCGTTCCGCGCGTTTCGAGCCGGATTCGGTGCTGAAGCCGGTGTCGACGGCGGCCGTCGTCATGCGGACACCTCTTCGTCGTTCGTGTGCTCCTCGCGCAGCTGCTGGATCGTCGCGATCACGGTGTCCAGCTGGATGGTGCCCGCGTACTCGCCGCGCGCGCCGGTGACCGGCACCGACCCGCCCTCGGCGAGCATCGCCTCGAGCGCGTCCTGGAGCGTCGACTGCAGGCTGACGATGTCACGCAGCGGTTTGCCCAGGTTGGCCAGCGAAGTCGCCGAGGTGAGTTCCCGTGCGTGCACCCACCGCGTCGGACGGCGGCGTGCGTCCAGCACGAGCGCGAAGTGCCGGCGCGACTTGTCGAGCTTCTCGCGCACCGAGGCGGGCGACTCGTCGACGGTCACGGTGAGCGCGTCCTGCTGGAGTTCGACGTCCCGAACGCGCAGCAGGGTCAGCTGCTTCAGCGACGCGCCCGCGCCCACGAAGCCCGCGACCGTGTCGTCCGCCGGGTTCGCCAGGATCGCTTCGGGCGTGTCGTACTGCAGGATCGACGACTGGTTGCCGAGCACCGCGATCTTGTCGCCCAGCTTCACGGCTTCGTCGAAGTCGTGCGTGACGAACACGATCGTCTTCTGCAGCTCGCCCTGCAGGCGCAGCAGCTCGTCCTGCAGGTTGCCGCGGGTGATCGGGTCGACCGCGCCGAACGGCTCGTCCATCAGCAGCACCGGCGGGTCCGCGGCCAGCGCCCGCGCCACGCCGACGCGCTGCTGCTGCCCGCCCGACAGCTGGCGCGGGAAGCGGTCGCGGAAGTCGGCCGGGTCCAGCCCGACCAGGTCCATCATCTCCTCGACCCGGTCGTTGACCTTCTTCTTGTCCCAGCCGAGCAGGCCCGGCACCACGCCGATGTTCTGCGCGACGGTGAAGTGCGGGAACAGCCCGGCCTGCTGGATGGCGTAGCCGATCCGGCGGCGCAGGGTGTCGACGTCGAGCTTCAGCGCGTCGTCGCCGCCGATGGTGATCCGGCCGGACGTCGGCTCGATCAGCCGGTTGATCATCCGCATCGTGGTCGTCTTGCCACAGCCGGACGGGCCGACGAAGACGACGATCTTGCCGGCGGGCACGACCATCGAGAAGTCGTCGACGGCCGGCTCGCGCGTGCCGGGGTACCGCTTGGTCACGTGCTCCAGCTCGATCTCGACGCCGGAGACTTCCTCGTTCTCAGCCACGGACACCCCTAGAGATGGTGAAGCGCTTGATCAGGACGTAGACGCCGTCGAGGAGCAGGGCGAGGATGACGACCCCGACCGTGCCGGTGACGGCTTGGTTCAGGGAGTTCGTGCTCCCCGCGTTCGTCAGCCCGGAGAAGACTTCGGCACCGAAGCCGGGGCCCTTCGCGTAGGCGGCGATCACGGCGATGCCCATCAGCATCTGCGTCGCCACCCGCATGCCGGTGAGGATCGCCGGCCAGGCCAGCCGCAGCTCGACGCGGGTGAGCACGCCGAAGCGGCTCATCCCGATGCCGCGGGCGGCGTCGGTGACCGCCGGGTCGACGCCGTCGAGCCCGACGATGGTGTTCCGGACGATCGGCAGCAGGCCGTAGAGCACCAGTGCGATCACGGCCGTCGTCGGACCGAGCCCGGAAAGCGGGATCAGCAGGCCCAGGAGGGCGAACGAGGGGACCGTCAGGATCGTGCTCGCCAGCGCCGTGGCCACCGCCGAACCGATCGGGCTGCGGTAGACCGCGACCCCGATCAGCACGCCGAGGACCGCGGCGAGGATGGTGCACTGCACCACCATGCTCGTGTGCAGATAGGCCTCAAGCCACAGCTTGCTCGCCCGGTCGGAGATGTAGTCGAAGAGGTTCATCCGTGTTCGTTCTCCCGCCCTTCGCGCCGGCCTTCACCCGAACGGGCTAGTTCCTGACCGACGGCTCAGTACCCACGGCACTGCCGGCCCAAACCCCCGTCTTCGGCCCACCGTGGCCTACCGGCCGGAGATCGGCAACAAATCACCTGAACCGGAGCTTCGCCGGGGACGTGAACTCGGTGTGTGCTCACTTCACGGGATCACACGCTCACGGCAAAGCAGGTCCCTTAGGCTGCTCTTCATGAGCGATCCGGCACGGCGTCCCGCCGTGCTCGGTGCTACCCGCGGAGCGTTGCTAGCCGTGAGCGCCGGCGCACTTTCCGTCACCGCGCACCGGCTCGCCGACGGCGGGCTGCCGGATCCGGCGATGACCGTCCTGCTCACCGGCCTGTTCGGCTGGACCGCGGCCGCGCTCACCCGCAAGGCGCGTGGACCGGTCGCCACCGTCGCCCTGCTGGGGGCCGCCCAGCTGGTGATGCACCTGTTGCTCACCACGCTCGCCGGCCACCACGCGCACGACATGGACGCGGTACCCGGCCCCACCGGGCTCGGCATGACCGCCGCGCACACGATCGCGACCCTCCTCACCGCGCTGCTGCTCGCCCGCGCGGACACGATGCTCCTCACCGTGCTGGCCGTGCTGCGGGCCATCCTGCCGCGGCTGCTCACGCCCTTGCCGGTGCCGTCCGCGGCACCCGCGCTCGTCCCGGCCCGCACGGCCGGTCCGGACCACCTCGTCGGCGTCGACCTGCGCCGGATCCGCGGGCGGCGCGGCCCGCCCGGGCACTCCTGAAACCCAGCTCGTCCCCGAAAACGGCCGGTCCCCGAACCGAGCCGTCCCCTTCTTGAGTTCATCAGGAGTGAACCCATGTCCCAGCACGTCTTCAAGCGCGCCGGTTTCCTCGCCGCCACCGTCGGTGTCGCCGGTCTCCTCGGCACCGGCGTCGCGTCCGCGCACGTCACCGCGAACGTCTACGGCCCGCAGCCCACGAAGGGCGGCTACGCGGCGATCGTCTTCCGCGTGCCGAGCGAGGAGAAGGACCCCGTCACCACCACGAAGGTCACCGTCGACTTCAAGGCGGACTACGGCATCGGTTCGGTGCGGACCAAGCCGCTCCCCGGCTGGACCGCCGAAGTGACGAAGTCGAAGCTGCCCACGCCGATCACCAAGGACAACGGCACCCAGATCACCGAAGCCGTCACCGCGGTCACCTGGACCGCGCAGCCGGGCAGCGAGCTCAAGGCCACCGACTACCAGGAGTTCTCGGTCTCCTTCGGCCCGCTGCCGACCAACGTGGACCAGGTGGAGTTCCCGGCGCACCAGTCCTACAGCGACGGCAAGGTCGTCGACTGGAACCAGCCGACCCCGGCGAGTGGCGAGGAGCCGGAGCACCCGGCGCCGGCCGTGAAGCTGGCCGCGAAGGCGGCCGAGGGTGACGAGCACGCCGCGATGGGCGCGAACACGGCGGCCACCACCGGGGAGCAGACTCAAGCCGCGGCAGCGACGTCGGACAACACGGCGCGCTGGCTCGGCGGGGCCGGCCTGCTCGTCGGCGCCATCGGCCTCGGCGTCGGGGCCGGTGCGACCATCCGGGCCCGCAAGGCCACGGTCAAGTCGGGAGGCAACAGCTAGATGCGCGGTGTGCCTATCGTTACCAATCCGACCGGCAGTCACGGCGGAAACCCTCGCCTGGCGCGGATCGGCTGCGGACCGTGTCCGCCTGCTTTCGGCCGGATTGGTAAGGCGCTCGTCGCGCTGGCGTTGACCGCGGTGCCGGTGCGCGGCACGGCCACCCCGGCGCTGGCGCACAACGTGCTGATCTCCTCGGACCCGGCGAACGGCTCGTCCGTCGCCGCCGGGCCGCCGAAGATCAGCCTGACCTTCGACCAGTACGTGCAGGGCGCGGACGTCAACCAGATCGCGGTGACCGGACCCGGCGGCGGCCAGTGGGCCGAGGGGCCGATCGGCGTGGTGAACAACGTCATCAGCGCGCCCCTGCGGCCGCTCGGACCGGCCGGGAAGTACACCGTCGGCTACCGGGTGCTGTCCGCGGACGGCCACCCGGTGACCGGTGAGCTCTCCTTCACCCTGACCACCGCGGGCACCGGCACGCCGGCGACCGTCGACGCGGCGAGGTCACCGGGCGGCTCCTCGTCGGCGGCGCCGCAGTCGTCGTCGACCGGGGTGCCGATCTGGGTCTGGATCGCCGGCGCGGTCGTGCTGCTGGCGATCGGGCTGACCGTGGCGCTGCGCTCGGGCGGCAACGTCAGTCAAGAAAACACAGCAGAGAAGAAGCAGTAACTCAGATGCCCCAAGCCGAGACCACCACCAAGGTCCGCTATTCGACACTGCTCTGCGTCGTGACCGCGGGCCTGCTGGGCGCCCTCATCGGCGTCGCGCTCACCGCCACCACCCCGGTCCCCGGCGTGGTGCAGCCCGGGGCGGTGGTCTCGGCCGGCATCCCGGTCGTCCGGGTCCTGCTCGACCTCGCCGCGGTCACCACGATCGGGCTCGCGCTGCTGTCCGTGCTCGTCGGCTACGACCGGCCGAAGCTGACCGAGCCGGTCATGCGGCTGGCCCGCCCGGCCGGCGTCGCGGCCGCGCTCGTCTGGGCCACGGCCGCGGTCGTCGCGCTGATCCTGCAGACCGCGGAGTACAAGCCGGGCTCGTCGACGCTCTCGCCGTCCGACATCGGCCAGTACATCTCCGACGTCGGCGCCGGCAAGGCGCTCGTCATCGTCGCCGTGCTCGCGCTCGTCCACGCCGGGATCGGCGCGCTGGCGCTGCGCTTCGGCGAGAAGGTGCCCGCCGAGGTCCGCGTCGGGCTCGGCCTGTTCGCGCTGCTGCCGCTGCCGGTCACCGGGCACGCGTCGAACTGGAACTACCACGACTACACGATGATCTCGATGGAGCTGCACGTGATGAGCGCCGTCGCCTGGACCGGCGGCCTCGGCGCGATGACCGTGCTCCTGGTGGCGAACCGGACGCTGCTGGCGCACGCGCTGCCCCGGTTCTCGAAGCTCGCGACGCTCTGCCTGGTCATCTCCGCCGCCACCGGGCTGTTCAACGGCCTGGTCGAGGTCTCGCTCAACCCGACCATCGGGTTCTGGGCGGCGATCTTCACGACGCCGTACGGGCAGCTGCTCATCCTCAAGCTCGCGTGCACCGGCGTCATCGCGGTGCTCGGGGCCAACGTCCGCTGGCGCCTGCTGCCCCGGATCGTCCGCCACGACCGGACGGCGCTCGCCGCGTGGGCGACGGTCGAGCTGACCGTGATGGGACTCGCCTTCGGGTTCGCTGTCGTGCTGACGCGAGCGCCGGTCGTCGCCTCCTGACGGTCGTCGTCCCAGGTAGGAGCCGGTGCGAAGTCACCGCGAGTAGCTGCAACTTGCGCATTGGGATGACCGGTGACCCATTGGGGGTGACTGGTCGGGCAGAACTTTCTACCCAGAGCGGGCGGCCTTTCGGATGCGACGAACGGTCATTTGCCGTCGTCGAATGCACGTGCAGATTGTGGTGTCGATCACACCAAGTGACAGATGAGGATCATCGGTAACGCGTCCACCGCGTGTCCGTCCGCGCGTTCCGGAAGTCGTCCAAGCGGCGGTACAGCTCCGGCCGGACCTGCGGCCGGCTGCGCAGGATCGGCAGCACGCTGGTCGTCAGCTTCAGCTCGCGGATGCCCCGGAGAACGGCGAAGCCGGGCCAGGACGTCACGTCGAAGCCGTACGCCGCGGCGAACGTCCGGTAGCGCACCGGCGGGTCGCCGAACCGCTCGCGGCCGACCGCCAGCGGCGTCAGGTCCCATTCCGGCGGCCCGACGCACGAGGAATCGAAGTCGCAGAGCACCGGACCGTCCGGACCGGGGATGACGTTGCCGGGGTACGCGTCGCCGTGGACCAGGCCCCTGGGCAGCGGAAACTCCAGGTCGGCGAGCTCGGCTTCGAGCTCGGCGCAGCGGTCGAGCAGGAATTCCCGGTCGGCGTCGCTGATTTCTTCGGCGTCGGACACCCGGGCCCGCACCGCGGCGAACGGCGCCCACTCGGCGAGGCCGGGCGGCGGGGGCAGGGAGTGGACCTGGCGCAGCAGCCGGGCCAGGTCGACCGACGTCGCCGGACGGCCGATGCTCGGCACCTGGTGCCACACGGTCACCAGGTGCCCGCCGACTTCCAGCGGCTGCTCGACGTCGCCGAGCAGCCGGATGGCGGGGACGCCGTGGCGTTCGAAGTGCCGGGCCACGCGCACGACCGTGCCGACCCGGTGCCGCAGCTGCGTCGACCCGACGATCCGGACCACGAACGGCGCGGTGACCAGCGCATACACCGCGTTGTTGGTGAACCGCAGCAGCCGCGCGCCCGCCGGGTCGAGCCCCAGCAGCGCGCACGTCTCGGCCAGTACGCCGCGCAGTTTCCCGGAGGTGAACCGGCCGTCCAAAACCGCGCCGGCGCCTTCGGGACTACGCGGCGTAGAAAGCGTGGAGACGATCGGCGAGGTCACGGGCGTCGGCGTTGTTGCGGCGGCGCTCGGCTTCTTCCTGCAGGGGCCGCATCCGGTCCTTGACGCGCTCGGACTTGATGCCCTCGGCGCAGTCGATGGCCTTGCCGCCGACCTTGGCGCCGTGGTCGAGGTCGCCGTCCAGCAGGTGGTTGGTGGCCAGCGCGCTCAGCATGAACGTCTTGGAGCGGGCCATTTCGTCGTCGTAGGTCTCGACGGCCTTGGTCAGCGCCGGGATCGCGTACTTGGTGTGCTCGGCGTTCTTCTGCGCGAGGACCGTGTGGACGGTACCGACCATGGCGTAGACGTCGGTCTCGTTGAAGAACTTGACCCACGACTCGGCTTCGGCCAGGTTGGCGCGCTCGAACTCGTCCTTGCTCCGGCCGAGCAGCTTCACCGCCTGCTCTTCGTTGCCCATCATCGCGTAGGCCCAGGCCTCGTTCGCGCACAGCACGGAGACGGCCAGCTCGGAACCGCTTTCCTGGGCGGCGATCTGGCCCAGCTGGAACAGCTTCAGCGCGTCGTTCGGGGCGTCCTGGTGCAGGTAGACGCGGCCCATCCGGTAGAGCACGTTGGCCACCAGCGGGTGGTTCTCGCCCTGTTTGGCCAGGTCCAGCGCGTTCGCGAAGTGACCGCGGGCGGAGTCCATCAGGCCGGTGTCGAAGGAGGTCCAGCCGGCCAGCGAGTGGAGGTCGGCGAGCGCCACGTACAGGCGGTTCTTCACCAGGTCGGTGCCGTGCGCCTCGAGCATCTGCTGGCCCCAGGACAGCTGGGCCACGACCGCGTCGCGGCAGAACCCGCCGCCGTACTGGTAGTCGAGCGCCCGGAGCGCCCGCGTCGCGGCTTCGACCTGGCGGACGTCGGTCATGCCGATGCGCCCGGGCGCCGGCGTCCTGGCCGGTCCGGCCGACCAGGTGCCCGACTCCGGGCCGAACACCGCTGCGCCCATCGTGACCTGGGCAGCGTGCGCGAGGAACCTCCGTCGCTTCACGGACTCGTCCTCCTCAGCCTGCTGGCCGTCGGCGGAGCCGACGACGCGTATCGCCGTGGCCTCGTCGTAGGCGAGGCCCATGTACCCACGGGGGACGCCCAGGCCATCGGCGATCCGCGTGAGCACGTCGTAGGCCATGACCTGGCGACCCTTGAGGATCTCCGACACCTCGGACTGGGATTGGCCGGTCATCGCGGCGATCTGGCGCTGCGAGACACCGTGCTTGCGCAGGAGCCGGTACACGGCGCTGATCTCGCGAGACGCGAGAGCCGTTCTCATCTCCGGCTGCTCCCACGCGTCAGCGGGAACCGCGTGGCTCTGCCGGGCTTCGGCACTGCCACCGTTACTGGCGTCCATCGCGCCCCCTCCACTGTCCGGTCGGGCGTCTGTGAAACAGCGTAGGCAAACCTGGTGAACCGTGTGAACAGCCGAACTGGTGCCCTGATCGGTCCGGGCGAAGTCCGCTGACCGCTTACCGTGGAACCGAGTCCAGTCACCGCTGTGACGCCGATTCCACCTTCTATCGCACTCGGTTTCACCTCACTGTAGTTGTCAGATCTCCGTCACCGGCCGCACACCGGTAGCGATCACGGAGAGCTACGAAAACCGCAGCGTTGTGCAAGGTGCGATGTTGCAGAAGGCATCTTCGGAGACTTTCGACAGAGCGGAGAAGGGCGTGGAGTTCGTGGACTCGTTCGCAGGGGGACATGCCGGCACGGCCATCCGCGCCGTGCGGCCGGCAACGGTCCCTCCCGTCTCCGCCGTCCGCCCCGTCACCCCGGCCGCCGCCGTGGATCCCCGCACCGCGAGCGTTCGTCATTACGAGGGCGGTCAGCTCGTGTGGCGCGTGCAGTGCGGCGACCTCATCAGCCGCGAGCGGGCGGTCACGGTGTTCGTCGAAGACAACCAGGTGGTACTGGTCTCGCCTCCCG
The DNA here is from genome assembly GCF_042881395.1 of Amycolatopsis sp. NPDC058278. Classification (NCBI taxonomy): domain Bacteria; kingdom Bacillati; phylum Actinomycetota; class Actinomycetes; order Pseudonocardiales; family Pseudonocardiaceae; genus Amycolatopsis; species Amycolatopsis sp. NPDC058278. The sequence continues at coordinate 39,564 of NZ_JBHVXZ010000049.1, forward strand.
GTGAGACCGCGCGGTTGACGTCCGGCCAGCTCGGACAGCTGCGCGCCGCGCTCAACGAAGCCGCCAAGATGGCGGAAAGGTAACGGTGAGCTGACATGGATCAGGTACTCGGGCAGGTCCTCCGCAATGCGGTCTGGGAGCGCCTCGACATGCTGACCGACCTGGCGAACCGCGCCGACGCCCAATCGCTCGTCTCGGTCGCGCGCTCCGAACTGCCCCGGTTGACCGAGGCGTGGCGCGCGATGCTGAAGATGCACGAGCCCGACGAGCGCGGCGACTGCCCGACTTGTTCGACCCGGTGGCACCGCTGCAAGGCGCCGTGCTCGGTCTGGCAGGTCGCCCACGAACACCTGGTGGCCGGTGGACTGGCCCCGCAGCAGCAGTCGGCCGACAGCCGCCTCCAGGGCCGCCGCAAGAGCCCGGTCCCGGCGCACCCCGCCCCGCCCACCCCGGCCGAGACCACCGGTCGCCACGCGCTGGTGAACCCGCGCCGAGCGGTCACCGCCTGACCCCCTGACGGCGAGCCGCGGCCGGCCGATCGCCCCATCGGACCCGCGTCGGCACTCGCCTCGGCCGAGGACTGTTTCGCCCGCACCCCCGAGCAGCGCGAACCGGTCCTCGGCCACCACCCGGTCCCCACCGCGATTAATCGAAAAAAATCCGCGTTAGGCCTAGCCCAGGCGGTAATCCCCCGCTAGATTGATCATCGAAGACGGCGTTGGACCATGGGTCTGGTCCTGCTGTTACCCGCCTCCGAGCGGCCCCCGAATTCCGCGGGCCGGTGCCGTTGCACTCCCCTCCCCCGACCGGCACCGGCCCGCGGTTCCATACCCATAACGCCGTGAAGGCCACGCCCAGAACCTCTGAGCGTGGCCTTCACGGCGTTTGCGCTTAGCGGACCGCCTTCACGCGCAGTACGAGAACCGCGGCCAAGAGCGTCGCGACCGCCGAAGCCGCGAACAATCCCGGGTAGCCGCCGAGGTAGGCGAGCACCAGCGGCGTCACCAGCGGGGCCAGCACCTGCGGCAGCGAGTTCGCGATGTTGATGACGCCGAGGTCCTTCGCGCGGTCCTGCGCCGTCGGGAGCACCTGCGTCAGCATCGCCAGCGCCACCGCCATGTACGCCCCGAACCCGACACCGAGCAGCGGGGACGCCACGAGCGCGACCGGCCAGCTCTGCCAGACGACCAGCAGCAAAGCGGCCAGCGCCATCACCCCGGAGGCCACCAGGACGTACGGCTTGCGCCGTCCGGACTTGTCGGAGAAGTGACCCGCGAGCAGCGCGCCGATCACGAGCGCGACGCCGTAGAGCGCCATCATGATGATCAGCCCGGTGGCCGGATCGGGGTAGTGCACCGCGTCCTGGAGGAAGAACAGCAGGTACAGCGTCCCGAACGCGTTGCCGAGGTTGATCATGAAGTGGCACGACCAGGCCCACGCGAAGTCCGGGAACCGCCGCGGCGAAACCCACAGGTTGCGGAGCACCTCACCGGCTTTGGCCGACGGCCGGAACTCCACCGGCAGGTGCGCGTCCGGCGTGCGCAGGACGAAGAACGCTGCTCCGGCCACGACGATCCCGGCGCAGACCGCGTAGGCCGGCGCCAATCCGGCGAATCCGGCCACGAGCACGACCACGATCGCACCGAGCACGGTGCCGAGCATCTGCGCGATGCCGACGAGCCCGCCGACCTGCGCACGCTGCCCGACCGGGACCCGGTCGGCGATGGCGGACATCAGCGTCGCGAGCATGCCGTTGAGCCCGGCCTGGACGAGGCACCAGCCGGTGATCAGCAGCGCCACGTTCGGCGCGAACGCCAGCACCAGCAGCCCGACGGCGGCGACCGCGGCGCCGGCCACCGTCCACGGGTGGCGACGGCCGAACCGCGAGCACGTCCGATCCGACAGCAGCCCGACGGCTGGGTTGACGACCAGCGCCACGACCGCGCCGACGCCCATCACCAGGCCGAGCACGAACTCCTTGTTCACCTTGTCGAGCAGCTCGGCCTGCTGCGGCAGCAGCACCTGGATCGGTGCGTAGACGCCGAGCCAGAGCGCGATGTTCGCGAAGAACAGCAGGCTCATCCAGCCGGGCCGCACCCGCGCGATGGGCTCGGCGAGCGCTTCCGGGACGCCGATGGTGGTTTCGGTCGTTTCACTCATTCCGCACCAGCTTCCGGTACCAGTGGAACGAGTCCTTCGGCGTCCGCCGCAGGGTCTCGTAGTCGACGTGCACCAGGCCGAAGCGCGGCGCGTAACCCTTGGACCACTCGAAATTGTCCATCAGGGACCAGCAGAAGTAACCACGGACGTCGACGCCGGCGTCCATCGCCTCGCGCAGCGCGACGAGGTGACTGTGCAGGAAGTCGATGCGTTCGGGGTCGTGGACACCGCCGTCTTCGGCGACTTCGTCGGCGAAGCTGCAGCCGTTTTCGGTGATCTGGATCGGCGGCAGCTTGTCCTGGTAGCGGTGGTGGAAGTCGAGCAGCAGCTCGCGCAGGGCGTGCGGGACGATCGGCGAGTCGTTGGTCGTCATCGGGTAGCCCTCGATGTCGCGCAGCTCGAAGGGCAGCGGGTTGCCCGGCCCGGGCATCGCGACCCCCTGCGGCTCGTAGTAGTTGACGCCGTAGAAGTCGAGCGGCTGCGCGATGGTGGACAGGTCGTCGGCGAAGCCGGCGGGGAGGTGCTGGTGGAGCTGCTCGGGGTAGCTGCCGAGCAGCATGGGGTCGGCGTAGAGCCGGTTAAGCAGCGCGTCGAGGTATTCCGCCGCGTCCTTTGCGTCGTCGTCCGCGGGCCAGATGGGCGAGTGGTTGTTGGCCGTGCCGATGTTCGTGGCGCCGGCCGCGCGAAGGGCCTGGACGGCGAGGCCGTGCGCGAGGTTCTGGTGGTGCGCGGTGGGAATGGCGTCGAGCAGCAGCACCTTGCCGGGTGCGTACTCCCCGATGCCGTAACCGAAGATGGACATGACCATCGGCTCGTTGAGCGGAATCCACAGCTTCACCCGATCGGCGAAACGATCTCCGATGATCTGGGCGTATTCGGCGAAGCGCTCAGCGGTCGCCCGGGAGAGCCAGCCGCCGTCGTCTTCGATGGCTTGGGGGGTGTCCCAGTGGTAGAGCGTGACGGCGGGAGCGATGCCCGCTTCGCAGACGGCGTCGATGAGCTTGTCGTAGAAGCCGAGGCCTTCGGGATTGGGCGCGCCCTTGCCGTCGGGCTGGATGCGGGGCCAGGCGATGGACATCCGGTAGGCGCCGACGCCGAGTTCCGCCATTAGCGCGATGTCTTCGGGGTAGCGGTGGTAGTGGTCGGCGGCTACGTTGGCTTGTTCACCGCGGGCGATCTTGCCCTCGGTCGCGGAGAATGTGTCCCAGATGGACGGTCCACGCCCACCTTCGCTGGTGGCACCTTCGATCTGGAACGCCGATGTCGAAACACCCCAGAGGAAGTCGGGCGGGAAGATCGGGTTCTGCACCGGCTGCTGACCCCTTCGTCAGGGCACCCATAAGGGTGAACATGAAAAGTTCTCATATACTAGGTCTTCACTCGTCCGTGGGGAAGCCTGTCGGCACGATAAAGTCCCAGATCAGACGAGGAGGAGCGCCGTGTCCGACATCCAGGCCGCGAAGGTGCCGGCAGAAGCCACCCCCTTACGCCGTCAGCCGGTTCAGCAGCGAAGCGCCAAGCGCGTCGAGCAGATGCTCGACGCGAGCGCGGCGTTGATCGACGAGCTCGGTTACGACGCGCTGACGACGACGTTGATCGCCAAGCGGGCCGGCGTCGCCGTCGGTTCGCTGTACCAGTTCTTCCCGGACAAGCGCGCGGTCGTCCAAGCGCTCACCGCCCGGAATCTGGATCGCTTCGTGGGCGCGGTGAACGAGCGGCTGAAGCAGCTGGGGCCGGAGCACTGGTGGGACGTCGTGGACTCGATCCTCGACATCTACCTGGAGATGCACCGGACGGTCCCGGGATTTTCGAAGGTCCACTTCGGCGACATCATCGACCGCCAGTTGCTGGACGAGACGCGCGACAACAACGCGGTGCTCGTGGATTCGCTGACCGAGGTGGTGGCGACCCAGGTGGACCGGCCGGTCGAGGATCTGCGGTTCGCGATCGGGATCGCGAACGAGGTGGCGGATGCGCTGCTGAAGCTGGCGTTCCGGAAGGAGCCCAGCGGCGACGAGAAGATCGTGGCCGAGGCGAAGTACGTGGTGAAGGGGTATTTGGCGGCTCGGTTCGGGGAGCGTTCTTAGCTGTCCACAGAAGTTGTCCACAGGTATGCACAGCTGTGGACAACGTGGTGGTTTCGGGGTGGGGTGTCGGCGGGGGCCGATAGACTGGACTTGGGCACGCCCCCGGGAGGGTGGGGGAGTTTCTGGGGGCGGGATGGCCCCACAGGCTGGTCAGCCGAAGTTCTGGTGCTCTCCCCGGTAGGTCGGGACCGTTCGCTCCACTCGGTCGCCGAGCACCAGGTGGTAGTGGGTGAACCGCTCCGCCAGCTCGCCCGCCTTCGCGTGGCGCAGCCACACCCGGTCTCCGAGCTTCAACGTTCGGGCAGCTCGGCCCGTCACCGGTGTCTGGACCTCGCCCGCTCCCTCGAAGCCGAGGAACTTCAAGCCCTTCGGCAGGTACGGCTTCGGCTGGCGAGAAGGACCCGTCGGGCCCGAGGCGATATACCCACCCGAGAAGAGGGTCGCGATGTTGCGGGTCGGGCGGCGGACCACCGGCAGCGCGAACAGCGCCGCCGGGCGGGGCTTGAAGCGTGTGTACCCGTCGAAGAGCGTTGGGCCGATCAAGCCCGAGCCCGCCGCTATTTCCGTGACCACCGCGTCGGCGCCCGTTGACTCGAGGCTGCCCGTTCCGCCTCCGTTGACGAACTCCAGGGGCGTCACCGCCTGGACCGCTCGGACCGCTTCGCCGCGGCGGCGGGCCAGCTCGGCCGCCGATCGGCGTTGCATCCAGCCCACCAGTGCCCGGTTCAGGCGGGGGCCGGCCGCGTCGCCGAGACCCGCGATCTGGCCTTCGTACGCCATCACACCCACCAGGCGGAAGCCCGGGCGGGCGACGATCTGGCGGGCGAACGTCGAGGCCTGCTTCGGGGTGAACACCGGCGAACGCCGCGTTCCGACGTGGATTCCCGGGAAGGGGCGCCAGGACGCGTCCAGCTCCAGGCACACCCGGATCTCCGGGTGGCCGTGGCCGAGGGCCGCGTCCACCAGGTCGAGGTGCTCGGGGGAATCCACCATGATCGCGATCGCCGCGCGGGCGCGCTCGGACGTGGCCAGGTGGCGCAGGGCTTCGTGGTCCGCCGTCGGGTACGCGACGACGATGTCATCGGTCGTGCCCTGCTCGATGTGCCAGACCGCTTCCGCCAGCGAGTAGCACATCAGGCCCTCGAAACCCGGCATCGTCAGCGCCCGTTCCAGCAGCGCGCGGCAGCGGACCGACTTGCTGACGACGCGGATCGGCTTGCCGGCCGCGCGGCGGCGGAGGTCGGCCGCGTTGGCGTCGAACGCCGCCAAGTCGACCACGGCCAAGGGCGGATCGAGGTCCTTGGTCGCCAAGTCGTACACCGTCGCACTGGTCACGAGGTCTAAAGTACGACACGAAGGCTTGAAACGCGAATACTATTCACTTACTGTTTCGGGCACTCATGGATGAAGGGTGCACGCGCATGACCCGGTGGACCAACTGGGCGGGCACGGCGTCCGCCTCGCCGCAACACGTTCACCAGCCGCGCGACACGGCGGAGATCGCGGCGGCGGTCGAGAGCATCGCCGCGGCCGGCCGCACCGTGCGCCCCTGGGGCAGCGGGCACTCCTTCACCGCCATCGCCGCCGCCGACTCCGACGCACTCGACCTGCGCCACTGGACCGGCATCGAACGGGTGGACCTGGCGACCGGGCACGTCACCGTCCGCTCCGGCACCACGCTCCGGGAACTCAACGGCGCCCTCGACGCGCTCGGGCTGGCCATGACCAACCTCGGTGACATCGACGCGCAGACCATCGCCGGCGCGATTTCCACCGGCACCCACGGCACCGGCGCGAAGATCGGCGGCCTCGCCACGCAGGTCGTCGCGCTCGAACTCGTCCTCGCGGACGGCTCCGTCGTCACCTGCTCGGCCACAGAAAAGCCCGACCTCTTCGCCGCTGCCCGCGTCGGGCTCGGCGCGCTCGGCGTGATCACCACGGTGACGCTCGGGTGCGAACCGTCGTTCGTCCTGCGCGCGCAGGAACGGCCGGAGCCGCTGGAGCAGGTCCTCGAGGGCTTTCACGACTTCGCCGACGAAAACGAGCACTTCGAGTTCTACTGGTTCCCCTACGGCAAGAACGCCCTGGTCAAACGCAACAACCGGACCGAGACGCCGCAGCCGCTCAGCAAGGTCCGCGAGTTCGTCGATTACCGGATCATGGAGAACGTCGCCTTCGGCGGGCTCTGCCGGGCCGGGCGGCTCATGCCGAAGCTCGTGCCGTCGCTCGGCAGCTTCGCCTCCAACGTCCTGAGCGCGCGCGAGTACAGCGACCTTTCGCATCGCGTCTTCGTCACTGCGCGCAACGTCCGTTTCACCGAAACGGAATACGCTGTTCCACGTGAATCAGTGCTGGACGTGCTCGCCGAACTACGCGCCGTGGTGCCGACGCTGAAGGACCCGGTGATGTTCCCGGTCGAGGTGCGGGTCGCCGCCGCCGACGACATCTGGCTGTCGACCGCGCACGGCCGCGACTCCGCCTACATCGCCATCCACCAGTTCATCGGCATGCCCTACCGCGAGTACTTCAGCGCGTTCGAGAAGATCGCCGGCGCGGTCGGCGGCCGCCCGCACTGGGGCAAGATGCACGACCTCGACGCCGGCGTCCTCCGCTCGCGCTACCCGCACTTCGACGACTTCCTGCGCGTGCGCAAGGAAACCGACCCGAGCGGCGTCTTCAGCAACACCTACCTGGACCGGGTGCTGGGCCCGGCTTAGAAGAGCGCGGACACCGATTCGCCGTTGTGGATCCGGCGGATCGCCTCGGCCATCGCCGGCGCGATTGACAGGATCTTCAGCTTCTCGGTGCGTTCCTCCTCCGGCACCGGGACCGTGTTCGTGCAGACGATCTCCAGCACCTCCGGCCGGCTGCCGATGCGCTCGATGGCCTTCGCCGCGAACAGCCCGTGGGTGCAGGCGACCCGGATCGAGCGCGGCTCCAGCTCGGCCAGCCGGTCCAGCAGTTCGAGCACCGTGCTGCCCTTGGCGATCTCGTCGTCGAGCACGATCACGTCCCGGCCGGTGACCTCGCCGATCACCGAAGTGATCTGGACGCGGTCATCGGGGAAGCGTTCCTTCGCCCCGGCCGCGACCTGGACGCCGAGGAGCCGCGCGAAGTGCGACGCCTCCTTCGCGTTGCCCAGGTCGGGCGAGACGACCGTGGCGCGCGAAAGGTCGTACTGGCGGAAGTGCTTGGCCAGCTCCTGCAGCGCGTGCAGGTGATCCACCGGAACGCTGAAGAAGCCGTGGACCTGCGGCGAGTGCAGGGTCATGGCGAGCACGCGGCTCGCGCCAGCGGTCACCAGCAGGTCGGCGACCAGGCGACCGCCGATGGAGATGCGCGGCGCGTCCTTTTTGTCCGAGCGCGCGTAGGAGTAGTGCGGCATCACGGCGGTGATGCGGGACGCCGAGGCGCCGCGAGCCGCGTCGAGCATCAACAGCAGCTCGACCAGGTGCTCCTGCACCGGCTTGACCAGCGGCTGGATGATGAAGACGTCCCGCTCGCGGCAGTTCGCCTGCAGCTGCACCTCGAGGCAGTCGTTGGCGAACCGCTGGATCTCGACCGGCCGCAGCGGCACGCCGAGGTTGCTGCAGATCTCTTCGGCCAGCTCGGGGTGTGCGCTGCCGCTGAAGACGGCGATCTCTCTCGATGCCTCGTTCACAGTGCGGAGATCGCCTCGCCGATGGCGGTCTCGCCCGAGATCAGCGTCAGGGTGCGGCGCACCGCGGCGGGCGCCTCGAGCAGGCCGGCGAGCACCGCGGCGACGTCGTCGCGCGGGATCGGGCCGCGGTCGGTCTTCTCGGCGAGCAGGACCCGGCCGGTGCCGGGGTCGTCGGTGAGCTGACCGGGCCGGAGGATGGTCCAGTCGAGGTCGCGGGCCTTGAGGTCGTCCTCCGCCGCGCGCTTGGCGCGCAGGTAGTGCCGGAATTCCTCGGTGACGTCGGGGTTCTCCGGGTTGTCGGCCCCGATCGAGCCCACCTGAACGTGCCGGCGAACCCCGGCCCGCTCGGCCGCTTCGGCGAACAGCGCCGCGGCGCCACGGTCCACAGTGTCCTTGCGGGCGGTGCCGCTGCCCGGCCCGGCGCCGGCCGAGAAGACCGCCGCGTCGGCGCCCTTCAGCACCTCGGCGACGGCGTCCACATCGGAGTTCTCCAGGTCGAGCACGACGGGCCGGGCGCCGGCCGCTTCGAGGTCCGCCGCGTGGGCCGGGTTTCGGATGATACCGATCGCTTCGTCACCGCGCGCGGCGAGCAGCCGCTCGAGCCGCAGCGCGATCTGACCGTGTCCACCTGCAATGACGACTCGCATGAGCCGACCTTATCCCGGGGCGAACGAGCCCGTCAGTCGAGCGACGCGGGGACCTCGGCGGTGCGGAGCAGGTGGTCGTAGACCACCTCGTTGATCAGGCGGGAGACCGGGTCCTCGGCCAGCACGACGCGCTCGGTGCGGCCCTCGAGGTCGAGATCGACGACTGCGTTCGGGTCGGCGGTCACGACGGCGAGGCCGTACGCGCGGGCGCGCGGCAGGCAGTTGCCGACGTAGTCCTCGGTCAGCACGACCGGGGACGGGAGGACCATCGCGGCCTCGCCGTAGCGGGCGAACGGAACCGCGGAGGCCATCGCGGTGCGCCAGTGGCGCGCGACGGCCAGGACGCCGACGATCTCGGCGGCCGGGGCGGGGGCGGTTCCGGCCAGCTCCGGCCAGGTCCAGGTGTCGACGGTGGCGCGGTCGGCCACCGGGCCGGCACCCATCGCGATGCGTTCGGCGTGCACGTCGGTGCGGAGCTTGGCGACCACGCAGACCTTGCGGCCGAGGATCGTGGTCTCGGGGAGGACGACGCCGTTCCAGCCCAGCTGGGCGGCGGCAGCGCGGGCGAGCTCGTCGACGCTCGCGGGGAGCTCGATCGGCGGCACCACGCGGCTCGGCATCGACCGGCTGCGCTTCGCGCCACCGGCGACCGTCGAGCGCTCGGTGTTCTGAGGTGTAGCCGCCACGAGTCCGCCTCCTTCTAACCTGCACCGCTTCGTGACCGGGGGAAACCGGCACCTCACTTGTCTAACAGCGCGACGGCGCGGCGTCGCCGGGTAGTGCGAGTGGCTGCGATCGGCGGCGGCCAGCGGTCGATGACCGGTCGGTAGGCGGTCATCGGACTTCGGTCGAACGGTGCGGCCAACCGAGTGATCGCGGGGTGAGTGGCATTACGGTCCGGCTACGGCCGATTACCCGGGGCATGATCGGCCAAACCCGGCCCGGCTAGCCCATCCGGCGCAACCGCGGCAAAATCCACAGTGGACGCGGTCCGCTGAGCTGCGGATGTCCGCCGTCAACCGGCCGGCGGTGACTTGCGCCGCAGCGGTCCCGCGCGCGCGGGACTAAAGTTACCCACCAGTCACTTAGCCCCCGCCGTGGAGGACCGATGCGCTCCCCGAAGGACTTCTTCGCCCCGCTCGCCCTGGGCGCGCCCGCGCCCGTGCGGGAGATCCCGGTGACGCCGTCCCGGATGATCCACTTCTTCGACGCGGGCAACGAGAAGATGGCGGCGAAGGTGCCGGACATCGCGAAGAAGGTCGACGTCCTGCTCGGGAACCTCGAGGACGCCGTCCGCGCCGACCGCAAGGAGGCCGCTCGCGCCGGGCTGGTCGCGATCGCCAAGGCGAACGACTTCGGGAAGACGCAGCTGTGGACGCGCGTCAACAGCCTCGACTCGCCGTGGGTGCTCGACGACCTGGTCACGCTGGTCACCGAGATCGGCGACAAGCTCGACGTGATCATGGTGCCGAAGGTCGAGGGTGCGCAGGACATCCACTACGTCGACCGGCTGCTGGCCCAGCTCGAGGCGCGCGCCGGGCTGACGAAGCCGTTGCTGGTGCACGCCATCCTCGAGACGGCGAGCGGCGTGGCCAATGTGGAGGAGATCGCCGGCGCGAGCCCGCGCATGCAGGGCATCTCGCTCGGCCCGGCCGACCTGGCCGCGAGCCGCCGGATGAAGACGACCCGCGTCGGCGGCGGGCACCCCGGCTACCTCGTGCGGACCGACCCGGCCGGTGACGACCTGACCGCGGGCCGGACGACCTACCAGCAGGACCTCTGGCACTACACGGTCGCGCGGATGGTGGACGCGTGCGCGATGCACGGGATCCTGCCGTACTACGGGCCGTTCGGGGACATCCGCGACGTCGTCGCCTGCGAGGACCAGTTCCGCAACGCGTTCCTGCTCGGCTGCGTCGGCGCGTGGAGCCTGCACCCGGTGCAGATCGACATCGCGAAGAAGGTGTTCTCGCCGTCGCCGTCCGATGTGGCCTGGGCGCGCCGGGTGATCGCCGAGATGGGTGACGGCACGGGCGCGGTGATGATCGACGGGAAGATGCAGGACGACGCGTCGGTGAAGCAGTGCCGCGTGGTCGCCGAACTGGCCGACGCCCTCGCGGCGGACGACCCCGAACTCGCGGCCGCCTACGACGCGGCCACCAAGGAGACCCTCGGATGACCGAGCTGAAGCCCCGGCGCTCCGTCCTCTACATGCCCGGCGCGAACGAGCGCGCGCTGGAGAAGGCCAAGACGATCCCGGCGGACGCGCTGATCCTCGACCTCGAGGACGCCGTCTCCCCCGACGCCAAGGAAGCCGCACGCGAACGCGTGTGCGCAGCTGCCGGTGACTACGGCGACCGCGAGGTGACCATCCGGGTCAACGGGCTGGACACCGAGTGGCACGACGCCGACCTGCGCGCGGCCGCCTCGGCCGGGCCGGCCGCGGTGGTCGTGCCGAAGGTCAACTCCGCCGCCGAAGTGCACAACATCGAGCGCGCGCTGGAGCTGGGCGGGGCGCCGGACCACACGAAGATCTGGGCGATGGTCGAGACGCCGGTCGCGATGCTGCACGCGGAGGAGATCGCGGCCGCGTCCGAGCGGCTGACCGTGCTGGTGATGGGCACGAACGACCTGGCCAAGGAGCTGCACGCGGAGTTCGTCCCGGGCCGCGGCCCGCTGCTCGGCGGGCTCTCGCTGTGCCTGCTGGCCGCCCGCGCGACCGGCAAGGTGATCCTCGACGGCGTCTACAACGACGTGAAGGACCTGGAAGGCTTCGAAGCCGAGTGTGAGCAGGGCCGTCAGTACGGCTTCGACGGCAAGACGCTGATCCACCCGGCGCAGGTCGAGCCGTGCAACCGGATCTTCGCCCCGTCCGAAGCGGAGATCGACCGGTCGCGGCGGATCATCGAGGCCTTCAAGACAGCGCAGAAGGAAGGCCGCGGAGTGGTGACGGTTGATGGCCGGATGATCGAGAACCTGCACGTCGACAACGCGCGGCGGGTGCTGGCGCTGGCGGAGGCGGTCAAGAACTGACCCCGGTGGCCGGGCGCGCCCGGCCACCGTGCGGTTCACTTCGGCAGGTCGTCCGTCCACTCGGCACTGACCGCGTACGTGTCACCGTCGGAGTTCGTGGCCGGGGTGCCGTCCGCTTTCAGGAACACCGAAGACCCGTCCACCTTGCCGGTCTCCGGGTCGACGACCAGGCGGCCGCCGCCCGGCAGCTCGACGCCTTCGCCGCCCGGTACCGTGCCGAGCGCGTGGACTCCCGGGTAATCGGCGATCGCGCGGAACGCCGCTGCCCGGACCGCCGGTGGCGACGGCACGGTGGACACCAGCATGACCAGGGAGTCCAGCACCGCCATGTCCCGCTCCTTCGCGGGGTACTTGTTGTGGGCCAGCCCCTTCGCGAGCCACTCGCGCAGGGCCTTCGGGTCGGGGGGCAGCGCCAGGATCTCGCTGAGCGTGACCTCGGCGCCGGTCAGCCGGATCGGCCGGGGCCGGCTCGCCAGGACCGCCTTGCCGCCGGTCCTGGCGGTGCGGTACCACTCCTGCCCGTCGGTGGTGGTCCAGTACTCCCAGGCCTCGTTGCCCACCTTGGTCGTCGTGTGCCAGTACTTGCCGGTGCCGACCTGGGTGCGATCGGCGACGGTGGCCGCCGCCAGCAGGATCTGCCGGCCGGTGTCGACCGGGGCGACCGCCTGGGGCGAGGGCGCCGGAGCCGGGGTGGCGGGCAGGGTCGCCACCACCACCGCGGCCGCCGCCGCGACGGCGGCGAGCCCGGTGCCGATCGCCAACGGGCGGAAGCGGCGACGGGGCGCGCCGAGCATCCGGTTCTGGAGCCGGTGCCGGCTCCGGTCGACGACGTCCTGGGCGGGTTCGCCCGGCACCAGCGCGGCCCGCAGGGTCTGCAGGTCATTCATCGGAGGCCTCCTGGGAAAGAACGGGGTTGAGCTTCTTGCGGGCCCGGTTCAGCCGGGAGCCGACCGTGCCCGGGGAGATGCCGAGGGCCTCGGCGACTTCCGCGTAGCCGAGGTCGCCGAGCGCGACGAGCAGCAGGACATCGCGTTCCCCGGCGGACAGCCGCGACAACGCCTTCCCCACCCGCGCGGCCACGACCGAATCGACAACGCGGCTTTCGTGCCCTTCGGCGACTTCGCGCGGATCGAGCCGCGAGAGGGCGCGGTAGTACCGGGCCTCCTTGCGGCGGTGGCGGGACACCAGGTTCGTCGCGATGCCGAACAGCCAGGCGCGCACCTCACCGCGGTCGGCGTCGAACGTCTTCCGGCGGTCGAAGGCGACGAGGAACGTCTCGGCGGCGACGTCCTCCGCGGCCTGGGCACCGAGGCGGCCGGCGACGTAGCGGTAGATGTCCGCGAAGTAGCGGTCGTGCACGTCGGTGAACTGCTCGAGGCCGATCGCCGGGGCCGCCGTCATGGGGCTGCCTCTGTCATGGGGTTCCTTCCCGTCGGCGACAGTCACACCCCCACTTCGCCGAAGGGCCGGAACTTCTTCCCTACCCGATCGGCCAGGGCCGCTGCGGCGGGCGAAGCCGTTCGTACGCCGCGGCGGCGCGGAGGACGCCAACGTCGTCGAAGCGGCGGCCGGCGATCTGGAGGCCGATCGGCCGGCCGTCGTCGGTGTAACCGCAGTTCAGCGACACCGCCGGCTGGCCGGACATGTTGTACGGCACGGTGAACGCGATGTGCTCGAACGGGCGGGCCGGGTCGTTCGTCGGGGACGCCCACTCCGCGGGCGGCGCCGCGACCGGGCAGACCGGGGACAGGACGACGTCGAACGCCGAGGTCGCGCGCAGGGCCGCGACGCTCATCACGTCGATCTGGGCGAAGCCGCGGTAGACGGCCACCCCGGACGCTTCCGCACCACCCGCCGCCCAGTCGGCGATGTACGGCAGGACCTTCGCGCGGCGGTCCGGCGGCAGGGCGGCCAGGTCCGACCAGGCCCGCGTGCGCCAGAAGACGTCGAGGCCGTCGAGCATTTCGCGGGTGAGGAACGGCTCGACCGGCTCGACGACGGCGCCCGCGGCTTCGAAGGCCCGGGCCGCCGCGGTGACGGCGTCACGGATCGCCGGGTCCACCGGGAGGCCGGGGCCGGACTCGAGCTGCAGGCCGACGCGCAGGCCGCTCACCGGGAGAGCCGGCGAAGACCAGTCGAGCTCCGACGGCGGCAGGCACAGGTGGTCACGCGGGTCCGGACGCGAGAGCACGCTCATCAGCAACGCCGTGTCGGCGACCGTGCGGGTCATCGGGCCGGCGACGCGGCCCAGGAACGGCGGGTCGACCGGGACCCGGCCGAAGCTCGGCTTCAGCCCGGTCAGGCCGCACCAGCCCGCGGGCAGCCGGATCGAGCCGCCGATGTCGGTGCCGACGTGCAGCGGGCCGTACCCCGCGGCGGCCGCGGCGCCCGCGCCCGCGCTGGACCCGCCGGGGGTGGCCGAGGGCTGCCACGGGTTGCGGGCCGTCGTGTGGAGGCTCGACAGCCCGGACGTCAGCATCCCGTAGTCCGGCATGGTCGTCTTGGCCAGCAGGACGGCACCGGATTCCCGGACCCGCGCGGCCGCCGGGGCGTCCTCGGCGGCCGGGACCAGCGCGGTCGCCGCCGTGCCCAGCGGCACCGGCGTGCCGCGGGTCGCGATGTTCTCCTTGAGCGTCAGCGGAACGCCGTCGATCGGGCCCAGCGGTTCACCGGACGCCCAGCGCGCTTCGGACGCCTTCGCTTCATCGCGAGCGCCTGAAGGGTCGTACGCGTACAACGCGTGCAACTCGGGCTCTCGCGCTTCGATGCGCGCGAGAACGGCTTCGGCCACCTCGACCGGCGAGAGCGTCTTCGCGCGGTACTGCGCGACGAGCTCGACGGCGGTCAGGTCAGGCAGCTCGGTCATGAGCGCTCCTCACGAGGCAGGCGGGTCGAAGCGGCCGTCGACGGCGGTCCAGCCACCGTCGACGGCCAGCACCGAGCCCGTCACGAACGACGAAGCATCCGAAGCGAGGTACACGACGGCGCCGGCGAGCTCGTCCGGACGCGCCCAGCGGCCCAGCGCGCTCTTCGCGGCGTACGCGTCGTACCACTCGGGGTTCGCCTTGATCTGCGCGGTCAGCGGGGTCTCCACGACGCCGGGCGCGATCGCGTTCACCCGGACACCGGCCGGGCCGAACTCGGCCGCCGCCGTCCGGAACAGCTGGACCAGGCCCGCTTTCGTCGCCGCGTAAGGGCCCTGGCCGGGCTCGACGGTCGTGCCGCGGATCGACGAGAAGCCGATGATGCTGCCCTGCCCGCGCGCGACCATGCCGGCGCCGAAGACGCGGACGACCTCGAACGTCACGCCGAGGTTCAGCGCGATGACGCGGTCGAACTCCTCGCGCGTGTAGTCGAGGAGGCGTTTGCGGACGTTCGTCGCGGCGGTCAGCACAACGATGTCCTGGGGGCCGAGGTCCGTCGCCGCGCGGTCGATCGCGCCGGGTTCGAGCAAGTCGATCTCGTACGCCTCGCCGACGCCGGCCTCGCGTGCGGCTTCGAGGTCGCGATCGGCGCACACCACGTCGGCGCCGTGCGCGGCCAGCGCCCGCGCGGCTTCGCGGCCGATGCCGCCGGCGCCGAGCACGACGGCTCGCCGTCCGTCGAGCCGGAACAACGTCGAGTAGTTCACGGGCGCAGCACCGCCATCCTGGTCACGGTCAGCTCTTCGACGGCGAACCGCGGCCCTTCGCGGCCGATGCCGGAGTCCTTCACGCCGCCGTAGGGCATGGTGTCCGAGCGGAAGCCAGGCACCTCATTGACCACGACCCCGCCGACCTCCAGCTCATCCAGTGCGCGAAACGCCGTTTTCAGGGACTTGCTGTAGACGCTGGCGTGGAGCCCGTAGCGGGAGGCGTTCACCGCGGCGAAGGCCTCGTCCACATCGGACACCGTGCGCACGCAGACGACCGGGCCGAAGATCTCCTCGTCCCAGGCTTCGACGCCGTCCGGGACGTCGAGGAGGACGGTCGGCCGCAGCACCGTGCCGTCGACACCCCCGCCGACCCGGCGGCCGCCGGCCTTCTCGATCCAGGCGGCGACGCGGGCGGTGGAAGCCGGGTCGATCAGCGCGGACACCCGTGTCTTCTCGTCCCGCGGGTCGCCGATGACGACCTCGTCCAGCCGCGCGAGCAGCCGTTCGGTGAATTCCCCGGCGACCAGCGCGACGACCAGGACCCGCTGCACCGAGATGCAGGCCTGGCCGGACGCGTAGAACCCGCCGCGCAACACGGCGTCCACGGCCGCGTCGAGGTCGGCGTCGGGCGCGACCACGAGCGCCGCGTTCGAACCCAGCTCCAGCAGGGTCTTCGTCGGCGCCGCGTCCCGCGCGATGCGGTGGCCGACCGCGGCCGAGCCGGTGAACGAGACCGCGCCGATGCGGCGGTCGGTGGTCAGCGCGGCGCCCACGGCCGCGTCCCCGGTGACCAGCTGGACCATGGCGGGCACGGACGCGAGCGAACGCACGAGATGGACCAGCCGGAGCGTGGCCAGCGGCGTCTGGGGCGCGGGCTTGACGATCACCGGGCAGCCGGCGGCGATCGCGGGCGCGATCTTGTGCGACGCGAGCAGCAGCGGGTAGTTGAAGCCCGCGATGCCGACGACGACGCCGATCGGCTTGCGCTTCCAGAACCCGACCAGCCCGTCGCCCGAGGGCAGGAGGTCCAGCGGCACGGTTTCGCCGTGCAGCCGGGACACCTCTTCGGCGGCGGCTTCCCAGGTGACGATCGTGCGCGCGACCTCGACGCGGCAGTCGACCAGGGGTTTCCCGGTCTCGAGGACGAGGAGGTTCTCGAACTCCTCGCGGCGAGCCCGGATCGCCGCGGCGACGTCGTTGAGCAGTGAACGTCGAACCCGCGAAGGCAGCGAAGCCACTTCGCGCGCGACAGCGACAGCTTCGTCCACTGCGCGAGTCGCCAGCTCAGGCGTACCGACGGGCGCGGTCCCGACGAAGCTCCCGTCGTAAGGGAAAACGATTTCTTCGGCATCCACAGTGGACACCCAGCCGTCGCCGATCGGCAGGCCGTCCGGGTACTCAGGCATCGTCACCTCCGCGCAGCCGGGCCAGTTCCGCGCGCAGGTTCGGCGCGGCTTCGAGAAGTTCCCGCGTGTACTCGTGCCGGGGTGCGCCGTAGACCTGCTCGACGTCGCCGAGTTCGACGATCTCGCCGCGGCGCATCACCGCGACCCGGTCGCAGACGTGCCGGACGACACCGAGGTCGTGCGACACGAAGATCAGCGTCAGCGCGAACTGCTCGACGAGCGAGCCGAGCAGGTCGAGGATCTGGCCGCGCACGGAGACGTCGAGCGCACTCACGGGTTCGTCGGCGATCAGCACGCTCGGGTTCGGCGCCAGCGCGCGGGCGATCGAAATCCGCTGCCGCTGGCCGCCGGAGAATTGGTGCGGGTAGCGCTGGGCCGCGTCGGCGGGCAGACCGACGGCGGCGAGCAGTTCGGCGACGCGGTCGGGTTCCCGGCGGCCCATGGGTTCGGAAACGATGTCGCGCACGCGCATCCGCGGGTCGAGCGAGCCCATCGGGTCCTGGAAGACGATCTGCAGTTCCGAGCGCAGGAAACCGAGGCGGCGTTCCGGCAGGTTGTCGATGCGCTTGCCCTGGAACGAGACCGTGCCCGCGGTCGGCTTGTCGAGCGCCGCCAGCAGCCGGACCAGTGTGGACTTCCCGGAGCCGGACTCGCCGACGATGCCGAACCGCTGTCCCGCCTCCACGTCGAAGCTGACTCCGCGCAGGGCGTGGACGTCCCGGCGGGCGTAGCGGCGTTCGAGGTCGCGGACTTCGATGATGGTCATCGCCGGGCCTCCAGGTCCGAGGCCGCCAGGAGCTTCCGCGTGTACTCGTGCTTCGGCTGCGTCAGCACTTCGCGCGTCGAGCCCGCTTCGACGATCTCGCCGTCCAGCATCACCAGCACGCGCTCGCACACCGAAGCCACGACGGCGAGGTCGTGCGTGATGAACAGCAACGCGCTTTCGGCCGGCAGCGACGTCTTGATCAGCGAAAGGATCTGGGCCTGCACGGTGACGTCGAGTGCGGTGGTCGGCTCGTCGCAGATCAGCAGCGACGGCTCGTTCGCCAGCGCCATCGCGAGCACGACCCGCTGCCGCTGCCCGCCGGACAGCTGGTGCGGGTACGCGCGGGCGGTGCCCGGCAGGCCCACCGCGGACAACAGGTCTTCGGCGCGGTGACGGCGTCCGTGGAGGCGGCCGGGCTCGGTGACCTGGCGGCCGACGCGCATGGCCGGGTTCAACGCCGTCATCGGTTCCTGGAACACCATGGCCAGCTCGTCGCCGCGCAGCCTCGACAAGTCCCTTTCGGACATTCCCAGCAGCTCCCGGTCCTGCAGGCGCACCGAACCGGACGCGGGCAGCTCCTCGGGCAGCAGGCCCATGATCGCCAGCGCCGTCAGCGACTTCCCGGACCCGGACTCGCCGATCAGGCCGACGCGCTCACCGGCGCCGATCTCGAAGGAGACGTCACGAACCAGCGTGGAGACACTGAGGCCGCGCACCGAGAGCGTCATACGCGGGCCGCCAATCGGGGATCCAGGCGGTCACGGAGGCCGTCGCCGAGGAGGTTGAAGCCGAGGACGGCGACGGCGATCGCGATGCCCGGCACCAGCGCCAGCCGCGGCTGCACGGTCAGCAGTTCCTGCGATTCCTGCAGCATCCGGCCCCACGACGGCGTCGGCGGCCGCGTGCCGAAACCGAGGAACGACAACGCCGCTTCGGCGAGCACGGCGATCGCGAACGACACCGAGGCCTGCACGATCAGCAGGCCGGAGATGTTCGGCAGCACGTGCCGCAGCGCGATGGCCGGCCGCGACCGTCCGCCCGCGCGGGCCGCGAGCACGAATTCGGTGCTCATCACCTGCAGCGTGCCGGAGCGGGCGATCCGCGCGAACGACGGGATGGTGGCGATGCCGATCGCGACCATCGCGGTCAGCGTGTCCGCCCCGAACACCGCACCGAACATGATGGCCAGCAGCAGCGCGGGGAACGCGAGCACGAGGTCGTTGACCCGCATGACGAACTCGCCGAGCCACCGCGGGGACATCCCGGCCAGGATGCCCAGCGGCGTGCCGATGACCGCGGCGATCCCGACGGCGACGACCCCGACGTACAACGTCGTGCGCGCGCCGACCATGAGCTGGCTCAGCAGGTCGCGCCCGAACTTGTCGGTGCCGAACCAGTGGGAGCCGGTGAAGCCGAGCAGCCGGTGGGCCGCGTCGACCTTCACCGGGTCGAACGGCGTCCACGCGAACGACAGCAGCGCGGCCAGCACCACCAGGCCGACGAGCACCGAGCCGACAACCAGATTGCGCATCACGAACCCCGCAATCTCGGGTCGAGCACGGTGTAGAGGACGTCGACGACGAAGTTGACCAGCAGCACGCCGGCCACCAGCACGAGCACGATGCCCTGCACGGTCAGCAGGTCACGGGAACCGACGGCGTCCAGCAGCATCGAGCCCAGACCCGGCAGCACGAACACGCGCTCGACGACGACCGCGCCGATCAGCAGCGTCGCGAGCTGGAGGCCGAGCACGGTGACCACGGGCACCGACGCGTTGCGCAGGCCGTGGCGCACCAAGGCCTGCCCGGGCCGCAGACCCTTGGACCGCGCGGTGCGCAGGTAGTCCTGGCCGAGCGTGTCGAGCACCGCCGACCGGACATAGCGGGTGAGCACCGCACCCTGCACCAATCCCAAGGACAGCGCGGGGAGGATCAGGCCGCGGAAGAACTCGCCGAAGTTCTGATCCGGTGGTGTCCACCCGCCGGATGGCAGCCAGCTCAGCTGCACGGCGAAGATCTGGACGAGGATGATCCCGGCGAGGAACGCGGGGATCGCGACGCCGATCTGCGACAGGCCCGAGACGCTCGCCCCCGCCGCCTTCCGGTGCTTGACCGCGGCGAACGTCCCGGCCGGCACGGCGATCACCAGCGCCACCAGCATGCCCGCGCCGACCAGCCACAGCGTCACGCCGAAGCGGTCGAGCAGCTGCGGGCCGATCGCGTCCCGCGTCACGTACGAACGGCCGAAGTCGCCGTGCAGCACGCCCCCGATCCAGTCGAAGTATTGCGTGACCAGCGGCCGGTCGATGCCGAACTCCGCGCGGGTCTTGGCGAGCAGCTCCGGCGTCGCGTTGACGCCGAGCGCGACCTGCGCCGGGTCGCCCGGCAGCACGGCCATGAACAGGAACACCACGATCGACGCGACCAGCACGCTGACCACGAAGATCGCCACCCGGCGCAGCACCCTGGCCGTCATCGCGGCGCCAGCCCGGTGAGGTCGAAGGACTCGCTGACCTGGTTCTGGACGAACCCGCCGACCTTGGTCTTCGCGACGATGACGTTCGGGAACAGGAACAGCCAGTCCGCGGCCGCGTCGGTGTTCAGCTGCCGCGCCACCTGCTTCATGTCCGCCACCTGCTGCTCGGGGGTGCCGCTGTCGGCCTCGGCGAGCAGCTGCTGGACGCGCTTGCTGTCGTAGCCCCAGTAGTACTTCGGCTTCGCGAACGTCGTGATGTCGCGCGCTTCGACGTGCTGGATGATCGACAGGTCGTAGTCGTGGTCGGTGAACACCTGCTTGAGCCACACCGCCGGGAAGTCGAGGGGTTCGATCGCGGTCCGCACCCCGACGTCGGCGAGCTGCGATTGGACGACCTGCGCCGCCGACACCGCGTACGGCAGGTTCGGGATCCGCAGCCGGAGGTTCAGGTTCGCCGCGCCGGCTTCGGACAGCAACGCCTTGGCGCGCGCGGGATCGAACGGATGGACGTTCGCCAGGTCCTCGTACCAGGGGTCCGTCGGCGGGACCATGCTGCCGATCAAGGTGCCGCGGCCCGCCCACGCCGTGTCGAGCAGCGCCTTCCGGTCGATCGCGTACGTCAGGGCCTGGCGCACGCGGACGTCGTTCAGCGGCGGCCGGGCGTTGTTCATGGCCAGCGTGACTTCGGAGTTCGTCGTGCCCTGGACGACCTGGAACCGGTCGTCGGCCTGGAACTGCGGGATCGAGTCGGGCGCGGTGATCGCGGAGATGACGTCGATGCCGTTGCTGAACAACGCGTTGTTCAGCGCGGTCGGGTCCTTGATGTACTTGAGGACGACCGTGCCGTACGCCGGTTTCCGGCCCCAGTAGCCCGGATTCGCCTTCAGCACCACGGAGTCGCCGCGCTTGCGCGCCGCCACGGCGTACGGCCCGGTGCCGATGGGCTTGTTCGCCAGGTCGGCCACGCCGGTGGGGCTGAACATCGCGCCGAGCCGGCTGGTGAGGCTGAACAGCCAGCCGTTGGACGGCTTCGAGAGCACGACCCGCGCGTGGTCCGGCGCCACGACGTCGACGTGGTCGATGACGTCCATGTTCGCCTTGATCGAGATCGTCCAGTCGGTCTTCACCCGCAGGAGCGAGAACTTGACGTCCTCGGCGGTGAAGGGTGCGCCGTTGCTGAACTTGACGCCCGGCTGGAGCTGGAAGTCGTAGGTGCGCCGGTCCGGGCTGATCGTCCACGACTTCGCGAGCAGCGGCACCACGCGGCCCTGCGCGTCGAGCTTCACCAGGCCTTCGTAGACGTTGTAGAGCAGTGCCTGCGGAATGGCGGCGCCGTCGGTGCGGGTGAAGTCGAAGTTCGCCGGCTCCGCCGTGAAGCCGACGGAAAGGGTGTCCGGACCAGCGGAAACGCTCGCCGACGAACCGGCCGAGCAGCCGGCCACCACGAGCAGCAGCGCCGCTGCCGCCAGGGGAAGTCGGGCTTTCATTCGGCCTCCAGGTGGGTACACTGGTCTGACCAGTAGCCTGCACGCGACGGACGTCGAGGTCAAGGGATGCGGTTCGAACCGGTGGCTCCGGTCCGCGCGTACGAGCGGGTCGTCGAGCAGATCGAGCAGGCCGTGGTCAGCGGCGCGCTCAAGCCGGGGGAACGGCTGCCGAGCGAGCGGGAGCTGATGACGCAGTTCGGCGTCGGCCGCTCGACGGTCCGGGAAGCCCTGCGGGTTCTGCAGGCGGCCGAAATGATCCGGTCCCGGCCCGGCGACCCGCGCGGCCCGGAGGTGCTGGCCGCGTCACCCGCCGCGTTGCACCGCTCGATGCACCGGCTCGCGCGCGCCGACCACGTCGGGCTCGCCGAACTGCTGCAGTTCCGGATGATCCTCGACGGCTCGGCGCACCTGCTCGCCGCCGAGCTCCGCACCGAAGCCGACCTGACCGGCCTCGACGCGGCACTGGAATCGATGCGCGAAGGCGTCTCGCGCGGTTACGCCGAGTTCAGCCGCGCCGACGTCGCCTTCCACGAGGTCATCGCGCGCATCTCCCGGAATCCGCTGCTGGTCGTCAGCGAAGAAGTCGCCCGCGGGGTCGTGCTGGAACTGATCGAGGACAAGCTCGAGCACGCCAGCAACCGGATGTCGCTGATGCGCACCTGGCTCGTCCACCACGCCGAGGTGCTCGACGCGATCCGCGCGGCCGACGGCGCCGGCGCGGCGCAGCTGGCCAAACAGGCGTTGTACGACAACTACGCCGAATACGTCCCCGCCGGGCAACGGCCGCTGCTCGCGCCGCTGCTGCGGTCCTAGACTCGGCGGCGTGGACGCGGCGAAACGAGACGGGGTCGGGCTCGCGCTGTCCGGCGGTGGTTACCGGGCGATGCTCTTCCACGCCGGGGCGCTCTGGCGGCTCAACGAACTCGGCTGGCTGCCGAAGCTGACCACCGTCTCCAGCGTGTCGGGCGGGTCGATCGCGGCCGGCGTGCTCGCGCACGCGTGGCACAGGCTGTACTTCGGCGACGACGGCGTCGCCGAGAACTTCGGCAAGGAAGTCGTGCAGCCGCTGCGGAAACTCGCGCGCACGAACCTCGACGTGCCGGTGACGTTGAAGGCGATGTGCATCCCGTGGCGCAGTGCCGGCGAGGAACTCGCGCGCCGCTACGCGAAGCACCTCTTCGGCGACTGCTGCCTCGCGGACCTCGACCCGGCCGGACCGCACTTCGTGTTCACCGCGACCAGCCTGCAGGACGGCTCGCTGTGGTGGTTCTTCCGGCAGCCGGGCCCGCACGGGCGGATTTCCCTGGCCACCGCGGTCGCGGCGTCGTCGGCGTTCCCGCCGGTGCTCTCGCCGGTGGTGATACCCGATCCGCACCAGGCCGGCCGCAAGATCGTGCTCAGCGACGCGGGCGTGTACGACAACCTCGGCCTCGACCCGATCGAGAACCAGCGGGCGACCGTCCTGGTCAGCGACGCGGGCAAGAAGATGAAGCACGAGGACCGGCCGAGGCACAACTGGCCGATGCAGCTGCTGCGCGTGCTGACCGTGATGGACAACCAGGTCCGCGAACTGCGCACGGGTTCGCTGCTCAAGTCCTATGAGGACAAGGCGTACGCCGGGACGTACTGGGCGACCTACAGCAACATCGAACACTTCGAACTGCCGGACGCCCTGCCGGCCCCGGTCGAGCAGACCCGGAAACTCGCCGAGACCAAGACCCGGCTGACCAGGATGTCCGAGACGACGCAGGACCAGCTGATCAACTGGGGTTATGCGGTCTGCGACGCGGGCATGCGGCGCTGGGTCTGCCCCGGGACCGGGCTCAAGCCGGAATTCCCGTACCCGGGCTCAGGCGTCGGCTAGGTTCGCGTAGACGACGATGTTGTCCTGGTAGCTGTGCTCGGCGTGGTCGAACGCGCCACCGCAGGTGATCAGCCGCAGTTCCGGTTTGTCGCTGTTGCCGTAGACGGCGTCCTTCGGGAACGTGTCCTTCGGGACCTGGGTGACCCGGTCGACGACGAACTTCAGCTTCCGGCCGTCGCTGCGGTCGATGTCGACCTCGTCGCCGGGCACGAGGTCCTTGAGCTTGAAGAAGATGCCCGGTTTCTTGTCGCCGTCGACGTGGCCGAGCACGACCGCCGGGCCGACGTCGCCGGGGACCGGCGAAAGCTTGTACCAGGCCGCCTGCATCGGGGTGCGCACCGACGGGACGGAGATCGAACCGTCGGGCTTCACGGCGACGGCCAGCAGGCTGGACTCCGCGCCGATCTTCGGGATCTTCACCGACGTCGGGCGAAGTCCCTTGAACGGCACGGTCACCGGCACCGGCGCGGGAGCGGGCGCCGCGGCCTTCGGCGGCTCGGTCGTACCGCACCCGGCCAGGGCCAGCACCAGGGCGAGCGCCGCGCCCGCCCGGCGGACCGTCACCAGGCCGTGCCGCCGAAGCCGGTCTCGACCCCGCCCTTGGGCGCGACCTTGACCTGGGCCTTCGGGGCGGCGTTGCCGGCGGGCGTGGTGCTGGTCGTGGTGGTGCTGGGCGCCGTGGTGAGGGGCGCGGTGCTCGACGACGGCGCACTGGACGACGGCGTGCTCGTGCCGGTGCTCGTGGCCGTCACGGTCGAGGTCGGCGGCTGCTGCTCCTGCTCGAACTCGACGGTGCCGTTGCCCTCGACGCCGGCGCAGGTCCAGCTGAACTTGGCGGTCGTGGTGCCCGCGGGGGCGTCGGCGACGCGCACCGAGTAGTTCCACAGCCGGCCGTCGGCCTCGTCCTGGTCCGGGCCGCCGGTGACGCTCAGGTACTGGGTCGCGACCTCGCCCGGCTTGCCGGCGGCACAGGCGATGACGAGGACTCCCTCGCCGCCGAGGCCGATGAAGCCGTGCCCGGTGTTGTCCTGGTAGTCGTCCTTCGGCGGCTCGGTCGTTTCCGGCGCCGAAGACGTGGTCTTCGGGGTCGTGGTGGTCGTGACGTGGCTGGAGCTCGGAGCCGCACTGGTGGTGCCGGTGGTCGTGACCGGTGCCGTGGTCTCCGTCGAAGTCGGCGCCGTGGTGGTCGTCGTCTCCGACGGGCTCGTGGTCGTGGTCGTCTCGGGAGTGGTGGTCTCGTCCTGCGCCAGCGCGGCGGGCGCGGCGGCGAAGGTGATCAGCGCACCGGCGGACACGATCCCCGCGACCCGGCTCAACGTTCTACCCACGGTTACTCCCAACGGCGGTGGATCTACGACGTCGCGACTATCGACGATTCACCCGTCCGCGTTACTCCAGGAGGGCTAACGCGAGGTCGCGCCACAGGTCATCGGGGTCTTCCAGGCCGACGCTGAACCGGATCAGCCCGGCCGGGACGCGCTCCTCGCCCGCCAGCCACGCCCGCCGCTCGACCAGACTCTCGACGCCACCGAGGCTCGTCGCCGAGCGGATCAGCCGGACCGACGCGCAGAAGCGGTCGGCTGTCTCGGCGTCGGCCAGGTCGAAGGAGACCATCATCCCGAAGCCCGGGTAGCGCACCCGCCGCACCGCGGGGTGCCCGGCGAGCCGCTCCGCCAGCAGCGCGGCGGTGCGGGACTGTTCCGCGAGCCGGACGGGCATGGTCCGCAGCCCGCGCAGGGCGAGCCAGGCTTCCAGCGCGCCCGGCGTCGACCCGACCCGCGTCCGCGCGCCCCGCAGCTCGGCCGCGACGGCCGGGTCCTTGGCCACGGTGATGCCCAGCAGCAGGTCGGAGTGCCCGCCGATGAGCTTGGTCGCGCTGTGCACGACGACGTCCGCGCCCAGCTCGAGCGGCCGCTGCTGCAACGGCGTCGCGAAGGTGTTGTCGACGACGACCCGGCCGCGCGCGGCCGCCGCGATCGTCTCGATGGCCATCACGTCGAGGGTCGGGTTGGTCGGCGACTCCAGCCAGACCAGGTCGGCCGTCGCGGCCTCGGCCACCCAGGCTTCGGTGTCGGTGGGTTCGAGCTCGGTGACGGCGAGCTTGCCGAGCTTCTGCGCGTGCGCCAGCACCCCGCGCGTGACGGCGTAGCTGAACGTCGGGACGGCGACCCGCGACCCGACCGGCAGCAGGTCCAGCACCGCGGACAGGGTGGCGACCCCGGACGCGAACGCCGTCGCGTGGCCGCCTTCCAGCGCCCCGACGGCTTCCTCGAGCGCGTGCCAGGTCGGCGTCCCGTCGCCGCGCGCGTACACGAAATCGCCACCGGCCTGGTACGTGCTGGTGGCGACGAGCGGGGTGTTCAGCGGCTCGCCGGGACCGTGCGGCCGGCCGGCGGCGATGGCCTTCGTGCGGGGCGTCCAGTCGTCCATCCGCCCACGATAAGGGGAGGCCGGGGCACCCAGCCGCGAGTGCCCCGGCCGGGTTCAGTGCGCGTAGACCTCGAATTCGTACAGCGAGTAGCCGTACTTGGTGCCGCGCTGGACGCCCTGCAGCTTGACGAACCGGGCCGGGGTCGCGGCGAACGCGAGGTTGTCCTGCCCGCCGTCGCCGTCGGTCACCACGGCCGCGTCCGTCCAGTTCACGCCGTCCGGCGAGAGCTGGATCCGGTAGCCCTTGCCGTACGCGGACTCCCAGCTGAGCATCACCCGCGAAACCTGCTGGACCGAGCCGAGGTCGACGGTGATCGCCTGGTCGTCGCTCCAGTCGCTGGCCCAGCGGGTCGAGGCGTTCCCGTCGATCGCGTTGGACGCCGGCGAGGGGTAGAAGCCGGTCTCGGCGCTGGTGGCGCTGACCGTCTTCGTCGCCGCCAGGTTCGCGACGTTGTCCCCGCGGTGCGCGGCGTACTCGACGACCTGCTGGAACGTCGGGCGGTTCTGCCAGCTGATCTTGTCCTGCGTGATGCCGCCGAGCGGGTTGTGCACGATCGTGTCGGCACACCACTGGTCACCGGCCGAGCAGGACGCGTCACCGGGGTAGACGGTGTTCGCGGGCTGGCCGGCGGCGGTGGTCAGCGAGTCGACGAGCGCCTGGCGGCACGCGGTGACGTCGCCGTTCCCGCAGAACGTCTGCCCGAGCGGGCCCGCCACCGGCTGGCCGAGCACCTGGCGGATGTCCTTGCTGACGTAACCCCACCAGCCGTACTGGAACGACGAACCCTTGTGGGGCTGGCCGGTGTGCTGGCCGTTGCCGTTCTGGAAGCCGGACGGGCTTTCGTTGATGCCGAGCACGCTGGTCATCGCGTTGTAGGCGTTGTCGCCCATGCCCGGCTTGAACTCGGCCTGGACCAGCAGCGGCCACCAGGCGTCGAAGATGCGGATCGCGTCGGCGTCCGCGTACGCCTTGCTGCCCGGCGAGGTCTCCGTGCGCAGCTGGCCGTGGGACAGCCACGTCTTGAGCTTCGCCTCGGCGTCCGCCGCCGCACCGGTGGCCGGTGCCTTGTCGAGCACCTGCAGCAGCAGCGGCAGCACGCGCTCGGCCCGCAGGTCGGCCAGCGCCGCCTCCGACATCGCCTGGGTCAGGTTGACCCGGGTGACCTTGGTGCCGCTGCTGATCAGCTTCTTCACCCGCGAGTCGAGCAGGTCGACGCGGTGCACGGCCGACTTGTCCGCCCCGGCCGCGGCGTAGCCGTTGGCCTGGGAGTTGTTCCAGCTGACGTAGTAGTCCTGGTTGACCGACTGCGGGTGCTGCGACGCCGGCGTGTAGTTCGCCAGGTTGCCCGCCGGGTTCCAGCCTGCCCAGTCGTGGCCCTGGTCGCCCCACACCGGCATGTTCGGGTCCACGTTGGACTGCCGGACCGGGTTGGCCCCGGAGTTGAAGTAGGCGATGTCCTTGGAGTCGGCGTAGAACCAGTTGAACGTGAAGTTGATGTCCTGCGCGGCCCGCTGGAAGTCCGCCGCGGACTTGACGAAGGTCGGGTCGTTCAGCTCCTGGAAGCCGATCAGCGAGTCGACCTCGTGGAAGTAGGACGACCGCAGTGCCGTGTACGCCACCGGCTTGCCGCCGACGGTCGCCCGGCTCTGCACCGGCCCGTACTTGGTGCGGTAGCTGCGCAGCGTGTACGAGCCCGCCGCGGTCCCGTCGGCCACCGTCGGCTTCCAGGCGTTCTTGATCTCCACCGTGTCCATCGGGACGCACTTGCCCTGGTAGGTGTAGTAGTTCGAGTCCTTCGTCGGCGCGTTGCCGCTCGGGTCGCACAACTGCAGCGCGTAGGTGTCGATGATGTCCTGCGCCGACGTCGTCGCGCTCCACGAGTAGTCCTGGCCGCGGCCGAGGAGCACGTAAAGGCTCAGGCCGGCGAACGCCGCACCGCGCGCGCTGATGCCCGGGCCCTGCAGTTCCTGCAGCATCAGCAGCTGCGGGGCGAAGTAGCCGGTCTGCGGGCCGAACACCGCGACCGGGTGGCCGCTGGCGGTCTTGGCGCCGGAGACGAGCAGCGCGTTGGACATGCCGTGCTTCTCGCTCAGCATGTTCCCCGGCAGCACGCCGTTCTCGAACATGCCGCGAGCGGGCTCCTGCTCGGCGGGCGCGGCGACGTCCACAGTGGACGGCGTCGCGGTGGACGCCGAGCCGGTCTTGTCGAACACCACGGGTTGCGGCGTCACCGAGTTCTTGTCCGGCATGGCCTGCCCGACCGCGTTGGCCGGCGTCTTGCCGTACGGGAAGGTCTGGCCGTCGTGCAGCGTCTTGACGGCTTCGGGGTCGTCCTCGGCGCGCAGGCTCTGCCACACCTTCTCGCCCTGGACGACGCCGTACTTTTCCTGCATCGCGAGCTTCGCGATGGCGTTCTGCACCTCGCCGCCGCCACCCGCGCCGAACTCGGCGCCGACCAGCGAGGCGAGCGCGACCAGGTCGGTCAGCTTGAACGGGTCGATCGACCCGGCGTTGGTGATCGAGTCGATGTGCCCGGTCAGCACGTACTCGCCCGGGAAGTACCGGCCGCTGTACGAATCGCTGATGTACTTGTTGATGCCGTCCACGTAGGCCTGCGCATCGGCGAGTCCCTGTGCGCCACGCGGGCCGCTGGCCGCGGTGCGGTCGATCTGCGCCTGCAGCTCGGCTTCGGTGTACGGCGCGTTGGAGAAGAACTGCTGCTCGAGCTCGCGGTTGGATGCGGCGCCACCGGCGAACGGCGAGAGCTGCCCGCGGGCGGCGTGCCGCAGCACGTCCATCAGCCACAGCCGGTCCTGCCCGGCCGCGTAGCCGGCGCCGAACTCGGTGCCGGCGCGGGTCGTCCCGGTGATGTGCGGGACGCCGAGGGCCTTGTCCCGCACGATCGTGACGTCCGCCCGCGGCTTCGTCGTGCTCGCCACCTGGTCGGCCGGGACGCCGAACGAGGAGTCGTTGAAGTACTGGTTGATCGCGCTGGTGGTCAGCGTCTTGTAGCCGTTGGCCAGCGAGGAGTACTTCCCGAGCTGGTCGGCCGAGTGCGCCGGGCGGGTGCCGAGCAGCTTGTGCGCCAGGATTTCCGCGAGGGTGGCGCTGCCCTGTTCGCCGGGCGGGAGGATGTCGCTGCACTGCCCCCCGCAGTAGTCGTCGGGCGACACGGCTGCCTGGGCAGCCGGCGCGGTGACGGCGACCTGGGTCAGTCCGGCCACGAGGGCCCCCAGTGCCGTTACGGTCAGGGCGCGGATGCGACGTCGCATGCCGGGCTCCCCTCAGTCCAGAAAAGTGACGAAGCGCACGCTACCCAGCAGTAGGCTAAGTGTGAAGACTTTTCGCGTTTTTCCCCTCCTTGGGCGTAGTCCGATCGGCGCAGCCTCCGGGCCGTCGGTACGGTGAGCCCATGACCTTGGAAAAGCCCCTCATCGACCCCCCGGACGGACCCGCGCCGGCCGAACTCGAGATCACCGACCTCACCGTCGGTGACGGCGCGGAGGCCACGGCGGGCAAGACCGTCACCGTGCACTACGTCGGTGTCGCGCACTCGACCGGCGAAGAGTTCGACGCGTCCTGGAACCGCGGCGAGCCGCTGCGGTTCGGTCTCGGCGCCGGCCAGGTCATCTCCGGCTGGGACCAGGGTGTCGCGGGGATGAAGATCGGCGGCCGCCGCAAGCTGGTGATCCCGCCGCACCTGGGCTACGGCGACCGCGGCGCGGGCGGCGTGATCAAGCCCGGCGAGACGCTCATCTTCGTCGTCGACCTGGTCGGCGTGAACTAGCTTCCCCCCATTTCCGGCAAACCGGCCCCGGCGCACCGCGCCGGGGCCGGTTTTTGCTCCAAGCAGCGCCTTTCCGGCCCGCGAGCCGTCGCTACCCTCGGGAGTGATCACCGGCACTCACCGCCGGTGCACGACAAGGGGGATCCACCGATGCGCGTTCGCGCTGTGCTTTCCGCTGCCCTTCTGACGTTGGCCGCCGGGCTCGCCACCGCGCCACCGGCTTCGGCCGTGGCCAACGGCGCCGACGTTCCGGCGGGCCAGTTCGGCTTCGCCGCGAAACTCACCATGACGGACATCCCGAAGCCCAACGGCACGAAGTACAACAGCGCGTGCTCCGGCGCGCTGATCGCCGCGCAGTGGATCATCACCGCGGGTCACTGCTTCCACGACGCCAACCGCAACCGCGTCTCCGGGCCGGTGCCGTACCCGACGTCCGTGCTGCTCGGCACGGTCGACCAGGGCACGCCCGGGGTGACGCGCAACGTCGTCACCGTCTACCAGGCGAGCGCCAACGACATCGCGATCGCCACCCTCGACGCGGACGTCACCGGCATCACACCGCTGACGGTCAACCGGGTGACGCCGTCGGCCGGCCAGCTGCTGACCCTCGCCGGCTGGGGCAGCCTCACCTCGGTCAACCCGGCCCCCTCAACGAAGCTGCAGCAAGGCACCGTGCAGGTCGGCCAGGTCGGCACCGCGACGCTCGGTGTCCAGGGCGTCGCCCCGACGTCGACGACGAGCGCCTGCGTGTACGACTCGGGCGCGCCGTACTTCGTCGCGGGTGGCTCCGGCGGGCAGCTGGTGTCGGTCGAGTCGAGCGGCCCGGACTGCCCGCACCACCAGCTCGAGACCACCTCCCGCGTGGACGTCGTCGCGGACTGGATCGCCGCGCACACCGGCTGACCGGAGCCGGGGGGGGGGCCCGGGGGGGACGGGGGTGGGGCGGCGCGGGGGGGACCCCCCCCCCGC